>CAMLMY010000004.1 GCA_946481345.1 uncultured Gilliamella sp.
GCCGCCAGACTTTTAAATATACGAGCCCAGCAGCGATGCTGGGCTTTTTTGCATTCTAAGAATAGTTAAAAATTCTTCTGAGGGTGAGATGAGTTCATTAATCGCTTTTAATAAACCGTTTAATGTTGTGACACAATTTTCTGCACATGAGAAATATCAAACATTAAAAGATTATATATCTTTACCTGGTTTTTACCCTGCTGGTCGTTTAGACACCGATAGTGAAGGTTTGTTGCTGCTTACTAATGACGGTAAACTACAAGCAAAAATTAGCTCACCAAAATTTAAATTACCTAAAACTTATTGGGTGCAGGTAGAAGGATTAATTGATCGACAAGCCATAGATAGATTAACTCGTGGTGTGCAATTAAAAGAGTTTCATACCGCTCCGGCAATCGTGGCATCACTTGCAGAGCCAACTAATTTATGGCAACGAATACCCCCTATCAGAGAACGCAAAACTATTCCTACTTCATGGATAAGTATTACCATAACAGAAGGAAAAAATCGGCAGGTTAGAAGAATGTGTGCTGCGGTTGGATTCCCGTGTTTACGCTTAGTTCGTGTTCAGATTGGAAAATATAATTTATTCACTCATCAGTTACCGTTAGGCGAATGGCGTTCGGTTGCTATTGGTGATCTTTATCTCCGCTAACCTCATTTAACAGACAATTCTAAAAGAATTATATTTTTTGAAAGATCAAAAGGATCAATTATATGATTCTCTTTGATCGAATCCTTTGGGCTTTATTGTAAAATAAGATAAAATGATCATTAATATTGATCGTGGGATAGATTATTTATGGTTGAACAAAAGAAAGAAGGTTTTTTTTCTCGTTTAAAGAAAGGGCTTTTTAAAACTAAACAAAATATTGGATCTGGTTTTCTAAGCTTATTTAAAGGCAAAAAGATCGATGATGAGCTATTTGAAGAATTAGAAGAACAGTTGATCATTGCTGATGTCGGTTTCGACACCACGCAAAGATTAATTAGCTCGTTAACGCAACAAGCCTCAAGAAAAGAATTAAAAGATGCGGATGCATTACATGATCTATTAAAAAATGAAATGAAATCTATTTTAGATGGTGCTCAGCAACCACTTAATATAGAAAACCATAAACCTTTTGTTATTTTGATGGTTGGTGTCAATGGTGTTGGGAAAACGACAACCATTGGTAAATTAGCCCGTCAATTTCAACAACAGGGCAAATCAGTAATGCTTGCCGCTGGTGATACCTTTCGTGCTGCCGCGGTTGAACAATTGCAAGTCTGGGGTGAACGTAATAACATCCCTGTCATAGCTCAGCATATTAATGCTGACTCAGCATCGGTAATCTTCGATGCTATTCAGGCTGCAAAAGCAAAAAATATCGATGTTTTAATTGCCGATACTGCTGGCCGTTTGCAAAATAAATCTCATTTAATGGACGAATTGAAAAAAATAGTCAGAGTAATTAAAAAGCAAGATGAAACAGCTCCGCATGAAATTATGTTAACTATAGATGCTGGGACAGGACAAAATGCAATTAGCCAAACAAAGTTGTTTAATGAAGCGGTTGGCGTAACAGGGATGACATTAACCAAGTTAGATGGTACCGCAAAAGGTGGCATTATATTTAGCATAGCTGATCAATTTAATATTCCAATCCGCTATATTGGCGTAGGTGAAAAAATTGAAGATTTAAGACCTTTTGTTGCTGATGATTTTATTAATGCCCTATTTGACGAAACGGAAGAATAGAGATAAATCATGATCCAATTTCAACGCGTTAGTAAAGTTTATTCGGGTGGTAAACCAGCTTTACAAAATATAACATTTACTTTAGCGCAAGGAGAAATGGCTTTTTTAACTGGTCACTCTGGCGCGGGTAAAAGTACATTAATGCGTTTAATTTGTGGATTAGAAAAAGCTAATGACGGCAAGGTATTACTGAATGGCGTTGATGTTTCCAGCTTGAAAAAAAATCAAATGCCTTTTCTGCGTCGTACCATTGGTATGATTTTCCAAGATCATCAACTATTACTCGATCATACTGTTTATGATAATGTTGCTTTTCCATTAATTATCTTAGGTAAACCTGTTGAAGAAATTAAAAGACGAGTTTCTGCGGCATTAGATAAAGTTGGTTTGATTGATAAAATGAAATTTTACCCAATACAGCTATCTGGCGGTGAACAGCAACGAGTAGGGATAGCTCGAGCAATCGTCAATCGACCTACGGTTTTACTTGCTGATGAACCAACTGGTAATTTAGATGACAAACTCTCAAAAGATATTTTGAAATTATTTGAAGAGTTTAACCAAGCTGGTGTAACTGTGTTAATGGCGACCCATAACATGGGATTGATACGTCGAAAACATCATCGAATACTAAATTTAAATCAAGGACGTTTAGAGGTTAAAAGTTGATGATAAATGCGAAGGTTAAACCATCTAAACAAAAAAACAAAACCAACAACAATAGCTTTTTGGGCCGCTGGCAAAGGCAGATCAGCTACGCATGGCATAATGTGTTTAATTATTTTTACCAAAATATATTTGCTTCTCTGCTGACAATTTTGGTTATTGCTATATCAATTACTTTGCCGACGATAGGCTATTTATTATTGAAAAACGCCAATCAAGCGGCGGAACAGTGGTATCCGACGCCTAATTTAACAGTTTATATTAATAAAACATTAGATTCTGAACAAACTAATGATTTAATTGATAAATTTAAGACTATTGCTGAAGTTGAAAATGTGACTTATCTTTCTCGTGAAGATACACGAGAAGAGTTTAAAACTTGGTCTGGATTTGATGATGCTCTTGACCTACTTGATGAAAATCCATTACCAGCTGTTGCTATTGTTTTTCCAATAGAAGAAGCCAAATCTACCGATAAATTACATTATCTGCAAACACAGTTAAAAAAAATAGCGGGTGTTGATGATGTGCAACTTGATGATAGCTGGTTTACTCGATTAACCGCATTAACCAATATGGTAAAATCGATAGTGTGGACAATCTCAATTTTTATGGTTATTGCAGTATCACTGGTTATAGGTAATAGTATTCGGTTAAATATATTTGCCCGTAGGCAAACAATTATTGTTATGCAATTGATTGGTGCGACTGAAGGCTTTATTTTACGACCATTTTTATATAATGGTATTTTTACTGGATTGATTAGTGCGGTTTTGGCGTTGATTTTATCGAAAGTATTTATTCTTCAAATAGATTCAACCATGTTGCATGTATCAGATGTTTTTGGAACAATGATTAATATAAATGGACTTTCATGGGAAGAAAGTTTGTTAATTGTTTTATTTTCGATGATTATTGGCTGGTTTTCAGCATTTATTGCCACTAAAAAGTATTTGAATAAAACGGTAATAGCTTCATAATTGTATGTTAATTATTTACGATTTTTATCAGATGCTTTAGTGCAAATATAATGATAAAAATGTGAACTAAATCACATTTTGATGGTCTAAGTTTATAGAAAGATTTTAAATTGTTACTGATGTAAAATGTAGCAAAATTAGTTTAATTTAAGGGGGAATTAAATGAGTACTGATTTAAAAATGCAAGCAGGTGCTTTAATCCCACAAGGAAATATTGAATCATATCTTCGTATGATAAATACTTATCCGATGCTAACTGCAGAGGAAGAGAAGTCTTTAGGTGAACGTCTTTATTATCATGATGATGTGGATGCAGCAAGACAATTGATTTTGTCTCATTTGCGTTTTGTTGCGCATATTGCGCGTGGTTATTCTGGTTATGGTCTACCACAAGCCGATTTGATTCAAGAAGGTAATATTGGTTTAATGAAAGCCGTACGTCGTTTCAATCCTGAAATGGGTGTTCGTTTAGTATCATTTGCAGTACATTGGATAAAAGCTGAAATTCATGAATATGTACTAAAAAATTGGCGTATTGTTAAAGTTGCTACAACCAAAGCACAAAGAAAATTATTCTTTAATTTAAGAAAGAATAAACAACGCTTAGGTTGGTTTAATAGCGCTGAAGTCGATATGGTTGCTGATGAACTAGGTGTAAGTCGTAAAGACGTCTTGGAGATGGAATCACGTATGTCAGCGCAAGATATGTCATTTGATATTGATAATGATGACGATGATAATTCAATTGTCGCTCCAGCGCTTTATTTAGAAGATGGTAATTCTGATTTTTCAAAATCGATCGAAAACGATAACTGGGAAAATGACGCAACTGACAAGTTACATGATGCCTTGTCTCAATTAGACGAGCGTAGCCAAGATATTATCAAAGCTCGGTGGTTAGATGCCGATGACAGTAAATCAACATTGCAAGTGTTGGCCGATAAATACAGCGTTTCTGCTGAACGTATTCGTCAACTTGAAAAAAATGCAATGAAAAAATTACGTGTAGCGATTGAAGCGTAATTGCTTTTATTAACATATAAGCCCTACTTTAGTTAAAGTGGGGCTTTTTTATATGCTGAATTTAAGTTAGTTTATAAATAAATTAAGAATTAAAATAACTATTTGAAAAAAGTAGTTATATTTAAATTTTTTTATACACTATAGTTTAAGATTAAATAAATAATTACCAAGAAGTTAGTTTTGATACGAGGGATAAAAATGTTAAATAATTTGCAGAGAGTTATTTTACTTAGTCTAATTACTGTTAGTTTAGTTGCTTGTAATGATAATGCTAAAAATACATCTTCTGATGAATCCATTGATACTGGCGTTATTGAATGTGATCGCTATATAAAATTGGTTCACGAATTACAATTATCATCTAAACTCCCAGCTGATCCTGAAGAATCATTAGAAACTACTATAAATCATTTTAAACAATTGATAGAAAAAAATCCCGAATCAACTAGGAGAGAATGTAATTCTGCTTATACTGCTTTGCGATCAATGAATCGCTAACCATGCAGCTTCTTGAGCATGTAATAAGGCTGTATCAAAGAAAGGAATGGCGTAATCTTGTTGGGATATTAATAAACCGATCTCCGTACAACCTAAAATCACCGCTTCTGCACCTTGTTTAACGAGTTTATCAATAATATTGAGATAAGCTTGCTTAGATTCTAGTTTAATTTGCCCACGGCAAAGTTCGTCATAAATAATATTATTAATGATTATCCTATCTTGTTCATTAGGAATTAAAACATTTAAACCTTTTTCAATTAATTTTGATTTGTAAAAGTCTTGTTCCATGGTGTACTTAGTACCAAGTAAGGCAACCGATTTTATTTTATCTTTGATCAAATGTTTGGCGGTCACGTCGGCGATATGAATGATAGGAATTGTAATTGCTTTTTGAATTTGGTCTGCAACCTTATGCATCGTATTAGTACAAATAATAATAAAATCAGCACCGGCTAATTCTAATTTTTTGGCTGCATCAGTTAAAATAATTGCGCTTTTATCCCATTCATTATTCGCTTGGCAGCTTTCTATTTCTTGAAAATCGACACTATATAACAGAGTTTTAGCTGAATGTAATCCACCAAGCGATTTGCCAATAAATTGATTAATGACTTGATAATAAGTAACGGTACTTTCCCAACTCATGCCACCAATTAACCCAATTGTTTTCATTTCTAATACCCCATAATATTTTTACTGTTAGTGATTAATTATTAGGTATAATTATTAGTATGTAAAGATAATAAATTAGAATGAAATATCATTAACTATCAGAATATTGTCGTGAATAAGTTATAAAAAACGCATTGTAGGCGTTGGTTGATAAATGGATGATTATTATTAATGAAAAAATATAAAAAGTATTTCGCATTGCTCTCATTTGGATTGCTAATGTTATCATTTTCATGTTTGGCTGAACCCAAAGTGATCCATGTGCTGGTTGCGTTATGTGATAACAAATATCAGGCCATCGCTCCAGTACCTGCGGCAATTGGTAATGGTCAAGATCCTAAAAATAATCTTTACTGGGGCGCTGCTTATGGTTTTAAAACGTATTTTGCTAAACAAAAAGAGTGGCAAGTTATTCAAGTTAATAAACCTGATAACGGCAAGATATTAGAGGAGATAATTTATAAACATCAAAGCAAGGATGTCTATCTTATTGCTCAGGCATATGATGGTAAGTATATCAATGATACAGTAGATGATTTTATTAGTTACTCAGCTGGGAAACAGTCAGCGTCATTTTTAATCGATAAAACACAAATTGAGGCTGGAGCTAAAGCCAATTTAGTGGTTTACGTTGGTCATGATGCATTAATGGAGTGGTCATGGCGTAATTATTTACCCGATAGTTGGCGTTGGTATACCTTGTCAAAAGCAGAACAAGAAAAACAAAAATCACGCTATGCAGCCGTATTTGCTTGTAAAAGTCAGAAATATTTTACTCCGCCATTATCTCGATTCGGTATTACGCCACTTATTTTAACTTTGCACCGTATGGCTCCTGAAGCTTATAGTATTCATGCTATGATTAGTAGTTGGTTGGATGGTGAAGCAAAAGATGTAATAATGCTTAAAGTAGCAACAGCTTACAGTCAATATCAAAAATTAAGCAAGCCAGCGTTACATATATTTACGACAGAATATAGCCAATAATCGTGTTTAACTACTGTAAATAATTCAACTTGTTCATAAAAGGCCAATAAATATGTTGCAAATACCGAAAATAGTCATTTTAACTGGTGCAGGTATCTCTGCCGAATCAGGATTATCAACATTCCGTGCTCAAAATGGATTATGGGAAGGTCATAATGTAGATGATGTTGCTACTTACGAAGGTTATTTGCGTGATCCGATTGCCGTACATAGTTTTTATAATATGTTACGTAGTAAGTTACAAAATCCTGAGGTGAAACCCAATGCGGCTCATTTTGCCTTAGTGCAATTAGAACAGAAATTAGGTTCGGATAATGTACTAATTGTTACACAAAATGTGGATAACCTTCATGAAAAAGCCGGTTCCAAAAATATCATCCACATGCATGGCGAATTATTAAAAGTGCGTAATGAAAAAACAGGGCAAGTCTTTGCTTGTTATAATGATGTAATTTATCAAGATAACCACTTAATTCGTCCACACATTGTTTGGTTCGGTGAAATGCCACTACAAATGGATGAAATCTATGATGCGCTATCAAAGGCTGATTATTTTATTTCAATTGGTACTTCAGGAAATGTTTATCCAGCCGCTGGTTTTGTGCAAATGGCTAATCAATTTGGCGTTAAAACGGTAGAACTTAACTTAGAGCCTAGTTTAGGTGAAAACTTATTTAAGACGAAAATTTACGGTCCTGCCAGTCAAGTAGTACCTAAATATATTAAAAACTTTATGTAATGGAATATATTAGTTGAGTTGTTTTAGATAATTTTTGCCACCTAAATTACTCATTTGTCCGCGGATCCATTCGGCCTTTTTTTGTATCTTATCATCAGGATTGGCCGGACTCCATTTTCTTGGATTTGGTAGTGTAGCCGCTAATAAACTAGCTTGATACGGTGTTAATTGGTTAGCACTGACATTAAAATAGTGTCGAGAAGCAGCTTCAATACCAAAAATACCCTCACCCCATTCAACACTATTTAAATAAATTTCAAGCGTACGTTGTTTTGACCAGATAACTTCAATCCAAACAGTAAACCATGATTCAACGCCTTTACGGATCCAACTTCGTGATGACCATAGAAAAATATTTTTTGCTACTTGTTGTGTTATGGTACTGGCACCACGGATTTTTCTATTTTTTTGATTATAAATTAGTGCCCGATTAATGGCTTTAAAATCAAAGCCCCAATGATCCGCAAAATTTTGATCTTCAGCTGCAATAACTGCAATCTTAATATTATCAGAAATCTGATCCCAATCTTTCCAAGTTCGCTGTTGGCTGATATTCCAGTGAGCGATTTTTCTTTCAACCATCAACATCGAACAAAATGGATTAACCCAGCGCATTAATAAAATAAGAAAAACCGAAACTAGCATAAATCCAATCACGATTTTTTTTATTATGCTTAACGTTTCCCTAAATGTGATTTTCATGTTAGTCCAGATACCACTAATTAAAAATGGTTGAGTAAACAGTATTCTAATACAAAAAGAGTCAAGTGAGATAGGTTATATTAACCGTTAAATAAATAATTATTTATAAACATAACTATTTGTTCTGGCTCATTAATATCTAATACAGGTACGGATGTATTTAATGGCTCATTACTGGCAACGGCGATGGTAAAATCATCAATAAATAGTGGTTTTGCGATTGTGTTACGATGGCATATGATTTTGGGAATTTGCTCATCTTTAAATCCTTCAACTAATATGATATCAACATCGCTAAAATGGTTAATAAGTGTTTTTAAGTCAACGGGTTGATTGGGTGTTTCCTCAATCAATGCATAACGTTTATCACAAGCAATAATCGTTTGCTGCGCCCCAGCTTTGCGTAGCTCATAGCTATCTTTACCTGGAATATCTAACTCAATATCATGATGGGCATGTTTTAATGAACCTACCTTAATATTTTGTGAAACCATTAACTGAATAATCTTTTTTAACAAAGTGGTTTTACCACTCCCACTATACCCCGTGATGCCAATAATTTTTTTACTATTCATCGACTCTTGCCACTAACATGTTATATTTAAAAGTAGATATTACATTATTTTATACAAGATTAAAGGCAATGGTATGTACGATTTTTTAAATGACTATAATCAAACAGTGCACCCTGATTTATTAAAAGAATTTATCGATATCAATAATAAAAAGTTGAGTGGTTATGGTTTAGATGATTGTTGTAATGATGCCATCAATCACATAAGGGAAATATTAAAATCACCGAATGCTGATATACATTTTATGGCAGGTGGAACCATGACCAATTTGACGGTGATTTCGCATATTTTAAAACCTTATCAAGCGGTGATCGCTGCTGAATCTGGGCATATCAATGTGCATGAAACTGGCGCAATTGAGGCAACAGGGCATAAAGTGGTAACGGTTAAAACCGAAGATGGAAAATTAACGCCAGAATTAATCAAACCTGTGTTAGATTATCATTGTGATGAACATATGGTACAGCCAAGACTGGTGTATATTTCTAATACCACCGAATTAGGGATTATATATAGCAAGCAAGAGTTACAAAATCTGTATCAATTTTGTCAAAAAAATCATCTTTACCTTTATTTAGATGGTGCGCGTTTAGCAATGGCATTGGCAGCTAAAGATAATGACATTACTTTTCCTGACTTAGCCAAATATACCGATGCATTTTATATTGGTGGGACCAAAGTTGGTGCTTTTGCCGGTGAAGCGTTAGTATTTAATAATCAAAGCATTAATCATGACTTCCGCTTTAATATGAAACAGAAAGGGGCAATTTTAGCGAAAAGTTGGATTATAGCCGTACAATTTAAAGCATTAATGCAAAATAACCTCTATCTTTCCTTAGGTAAACATAGTAATAGTATGGCCGAAAAACTCACAACCTTATTTGAAAAAGCCGGATTTACTTTTGCTGCTAAACCACAAACTAACCAATTATTTGTTAAGTTACCTAATCAATTAGCGCAAAAAATTCTTTCTGTTTATGCCGTGGATAATTTAGGGCAAAGTGATCCTGAACATATTTGCTTACGTTTTTGTACTTCATGGTCCACTCAGCAAGCTGAAATAGAAAACTTTGCTAAACAGTTAACTAAGCTACTCAAGGAAGTATAGTGTGCTTTTCTATCGGTAAGTTTAGATTTGTTGTTATCTAATTTGAGAAATAAAAACATCTAAGGAAAGGGGTTTTTTATAGTTTGAAATTATCAATTGGTTACTTGATATGGCTGTTTGAATGATTTAGTTATTTGCTTTGATCATAAAATTGGCATTTTCCAGCATATCTAATGTATTAATATTGGTAAAACTGGCTGGATTGTCGCTAAAATCTACGGCAATGGCATTAATTTGCTGTAAAAATAACATCAATTTGCGATCACCTTCTTCTAAATACTTTTTTAATTGTGGGGCGATGGATTTATTGATTAATAAAATGGTTGGGTGGTCATTTTTGCCATCAAAAGGATAGATAGCTTGATGGGTGGTAGTGAGTTTTGCTAAACGAGTGATAAGATCATCGGGTAAAAAAGGGGTATCACAACTGACAAATAAATTCCAAGTAGTGGGACTGCGTAATAAGCCACTATAAATTCCGGCAAGAGGCCCTAGAAATCCCTGCAAATCATCACAAAATACTGGATAACCAAGCGAACGATATTGCTCAACATGACGGTTACAATTAATCATTAGCAAATCGACTTGTGGCTTAATTCGATCAATAACATATTGGTAAAGCGGTTTACCGGCTAATAACATCAAGCCTTTATCCTTACCATTCATACGGTTACTTTGGCCACCAGCTAAAATAATGCCAGTAATTGGCGGTTTTTCCATAAATTCTTTCTCTTTTACATTGCTAAAAAACAAAATAGCATTACTATATAGCAAAGTTATTTTTTAGTCGCAAATAACGTATATCATCACCAGTTTATGAATCTTTGTAAATGCACTATTTAAATTTAAAGTCGAGTATATAATAGATACTTTTTAATATATAGATAGTAACGAAGAAGATTAACATAAAGGTTTATATCATCGTCTTCAACTTAGTTGAATATTAAATAAGGTATTTATTATGAAATGTCATCGTATCGATGAGTTAATAGAATTATTACAACCAGCTTGGGAAAACGATTCAGATCTTAATTTATTACAACTTTTAGATAAATTAGGAAAGGAAGCAGGTTTTGATGGTGATCTTAAAGATCTTAGTGATGAAGTTTTAATTTATCATTTAAAAATGCGTAATTCAGATAAAAACGAAGCTATACCTGGATTAAAAAAAGATTATGAAGATGATTTTAAAACCGCACTATTAAAGGCACGCGGAATTATTGAAGAATAAGGAGAATTAATTAAATGAAAAAAACGCTTATTGCAATTGGAGTATTACTAACCTCTGTGACCTGTTTTGCTGATGAAGCGCCAGCAACTAGTACAAATGATACTCAGCCAGCTACAGCAAGTGCTGCTACACAGGCAGCACCGATTGAAAGTGGCAAACAATATGGTGTTTTGCCATTTCAGCCATCTCCGGATAAAGAAGTCATTGAATTCTTCTCGTTCAATTGCCCTAGCTGTTTTAAATTTGAAAGTGAATATCATGCACCAGAAATGATTGCTAAAGCTTTGCCAGAAGGGATAAAGTTTAGACGTTATCATTTAGAAAACTTTGGCGCTTTAGCTAAAGAGCTTTCTGAGGCATGGGCTATTGCTAATGTTTTAGGTATTGAAGATAAAGCTTCTGATGCGCTTTATAAAGCGGTGCAAACCGATCGTAGAATAAAAACAGCCGATGACATTAAAGCCGTTTTTGCTGAGTTAGGTGTTGATGCTGAAAAGTTTGAGAAAACCCAAAAAAGTTTTTTAGTTAAAGCGTTTATAGCCCAACAGGCAGATGCAATTAAACAATTAAGCCCAGATTCCATTCCAATGGTAGTGGTTAATCGCAAGTTTTTTGTCAACTCACGTGGTCTTAATACCAGTAACACTACTGATTTTATCAAAGACTATGCTAGAGTAACTGCTTATTTAGTTGATTTAGATACGAATGTTGACGTAGAAAAAGGTAAAGCTGAGAGTCAAGAGCAAGCAAAATAATCATTAATTAATGCTTCTACGGTTTTCTAAAAATATTAAAATCCCTTTGTTGGTTTTTACGACAAAGGGATTTTATTTTATTAAAAAGTCTTTATTCTCTTTCTAATGCATAAATTGGATCAAGTTTTGCAGCTCGTTTTGCCGGAACATAACCAAAAATAATACCAATCATAGTGGAACAACTGAAGGCTGCGATAATCGAAATGATAGAAAAACTCATGGCAAATGAGGTAACAAAATAATTAAAAATAAAGCCGATAATAAATGATAGAACGATACCTAAGGTACCACCAATTAAACACACTAACACAGCTTCAATTAGAAATTGTTGTAAAATATCACTAGAACGAGCACCAACCGCCATACGGACGCCAATTTCCCGAGTTCTTTCCGTTACTGATACCAGCATAATATTCATTACCCCAATACCTCCAACAATCAAAGAAATTAATGCGATAGTTGAGATCAACAAAGTTAACACCCAAGCGGAAGAGTTAACGGTTTCTCTTACACTGTCTGAATTAAAGATAAAGAAATCTTTACTACCATGACGTTGCAACATAATTTTATTAATCGCTTGTTCGGCAATATTTAAATCCACATTATCATTTATTCGAACAGTAATACTTCTTAATGATGTTTGCCCAACCATGCGATTAGTTACCGTTGTGTAAGGTAACCAAATATTAAGGCTTTCGTTATTACCAAATCCTTGTTGCTGTCTAGTTGCAACCCCAATAATTCTAACGGGTAATTGGCCAACCATTAGAATTTTACCTATTGGATCTTGATCACTAAACAATCTTTTAACGGTATTTTCATCAATTACCGCTTCTTGGGCTGAGGTCATTACCGCTGTTTGATCGAAGGCAATACCTTTACTGATTGTATAGCCACGTACAGCAAAAAATTGCTCGCCGACACCATTTACAGTCCCTGTAACTGCTAAATTATTAATACGAAAATAGACACTAGTAGAAAGGTTAGGTGTAGTACTATGAACAAAACTTTGTTGAGCTAGAAAATCAGCATCCGATGATCTTAGTGTAGTAATTTTATCGGCATTACGATCACCAAAACCACTACCGGCATAAATTTCTAAGGTACTGGTGCCTAATGAATTAATATTGGAAAGTATTTTCTGCTTTGTTCCTTCCCCTAAAGCAACCATAGAGACCACAGAAGCAATACCAATAATAATACCCAACATAGTCAAAAAAGTTCGTAATCGTTGTGACAACATAGATAATATTGCCATTTTAAACGCATCGCGAAAACGGTAATATTTAGCTGAAAAATTATCTTGAGTTTTGGTTATTTCTATTTGCTTAACTTGTCGATTATTAGCTTGTTCAGAGCAATAATTAGGATTAATTGAATCGGAAATAATATTGCCATCACTAATTTCAATAATTCTTTCGGCACTTTGGGCAATATTGGGGTCATGGGTAACGATAATGACGGTATGTCCTTGTTGATGCAACTCTCGTAAAATAGCCATGACTTCTAAACCACTTTTACGATCGAGTGCGCCAGTTGGTTCATCGGCTAATATAATTTGTCCGCCATTGATTAATGCCCGTCCAATACTTACTCGTTGTTGCTGACCGCCGGATAATTGATTGGGTTTATTATTTATTTTATCGGCAAGGCCTAAACGAGATAAAATGTTGGTGGCACGACTTTGCCGTTGTTCATTGGTCACACCAGCATAAATTGCCGGTATTTCCACATTACCTTGTGCTGTTAAGGCATTTAATAAATGATAACGTTGAAAGATAAAGCCAAAATGTTCACGACGTAACTCAGCTAATTCATCCGGCGATAATTGACTCGTAGTTCGGCCACCAATTGAATAAATTCCCTCTGTTGGCTTATCAAGACAACCAAGAATATTCATTAAAGTCGATTTACCAGAACCAGAGGCCCCTATAATGGCAACCATTTCCCCAGCATTAATGGTTAAGTTGATGCCTTTTAGAACTTGTATCGTAGAATCTCCAGCTGGAAATTCACGAATAATATTCTCAAGTTTTATTAATGGAGTATTATTGTTGGTCATCTTAGAATCTTATCCTTGGCCCTTTGTTATTTGGATTAAATGTTGCACCATTTGCACTGCTAACAACGACAACTTCTCCTTCTTTAAGACCTGATTTGATTTCAACATTAATATTATTATTAATCCCTAAATTAACTTCCCGCTCTTCGATACTATTTTGATTATTCAGAACATAAACGATCGCTTTATTTTTACCAGTATTTTTTTGGATAGCTTGTGATGGAATGGCAAGGACATCTTTTGCTTCTGCTAGCACAATATAGACTTGAGCAGTCATAGAAATACGTAAAATATGATCAGGATTATCGACATCTAATAAGCCGTTATAATAAATTGCACTTTTGGTGGTCGATGACGTACTTGAATTCGCTGAGCTTTCAGTATTAATTGAGTCAGGGGCTGGCTCAATCGCCCGCAGTGTTAGTCCATCAAAACGCTTGTTTGGTTGTCCCAATATAGTGAAATAAACCGGCATTCCTTTTTTAACACCGATAACATCTGCTTCGGAAATTTGTGCTTCAATAGTCATTTTGTCCAGTTGGGCAACTTTAACAATTGTTGGTGCACTTTGTACCGAGTTTACGGTTTGCCCTTGGTCAACTGGAATCGCAACAATAACACCATCAATCGGTGAACGTATTTTAGTGTATCCTAAATTGACTTTTGCAGTATCAACTGCGACTTGAGCACTAACAATATCTGCATCAAGAGCGGCAATATCGGCTTTAATTGCATCAAGATCTGCTTTGGCAGAATCCAAATCAGATTGGACGCCAACCCCTTTTTTAACCAACTTTAATTGACGTTCATAGGTTAATTGATAATTGACTAATTTTGCTTGCTTCGAGGTTCGTTGGGCTTCTAAGCTGTTAAGAGACGCCTCGGATTGTTTAAGATCATTGCTTTGCTTAAGATCATCAATCTCAGCAATCATATCACCTTGTTTAACCTCATCACCGAGCTCAACATACAATTTTTTAATTTGCCCAGAAACTTGCGCACCAACGCTAACTTGTTTGAAAGCACTTATAGTGCCATCAGCAAGTACCGTTTTCTCAATATTCGCTTTAGAGACCGTTGACGTTATATAATTAATATTTGGTTCAGCAGGAAACAAAATTAATTTTGCTATATAAAGCAGAACAAAACCAATAACCGTAATAACGATGGATTTAACGCTTAAGAATTTTGCCAATCTTTTCATCCTTTTATTTCTTTTGTTATTTTTTTGAGCATTGTAACGTATTAATTTAATTTGCGATGATAACTAAAGACAATAAATTGTAATTTTTATGAAAATTAACTAGTTTTGGTGCTAAATTTTGTTTTAAAAAACCCCCTTTCCTCAAAATTTTTTGCAAAAATTTTAATAATCATGTGATAGCAATGTAGATCCGTATTAGGAATTATTGGCGATTGCGTTATAATGGCGCCAATTTTTTTACTGGTTAAAGATATTATAGCAATGGCATTAAAAATAACCGAAAAGTGTATTAATTGTGATATGTGTGAACCCGAGTGCCCAAATGAGGCTATCTCAATGGGGTTTGATACTTATGAAATTGATCCAAATAAATGTACTGAATGTGTTGGTTATTATGATCATTCGACTTGCCAGCGAGTTTGTCCGATTCAAAATGCGATTATTGCCGATCCTGATTATGTCGAAAGCCAAGAGCAGTTATTGGAAAAATTCAAGCAACTAACCCATTCTTTTTAATTAGTTGATTTTACCTCTATGCGTAATTCTTTTGGAATTTCAAAGGTGATATTTTCTGAAATTCCTTCGGTTTCAACCAATGATGTACAACCTAGACTTTTTAGGTGATCGATAACTTGCTTAACCAAAATATCTGGCGCTGATGCCCCAGCTGTTACACCGATAGTCCGAGCATTAATTAGCCACTCAAGATTAATATCGGATGCGAAATCAATCAAATAAGCGTGTTTACTGTTTCGCCTTGCCAGTTCAGCTAATCGGTTTGAGTTTGACGAGTTTTTCGAACCAACTACTAAAACCACATCGGCTTGAGATGATAGCTGTTTAACCGCTTGTTGCCGATTGGTGGTCGCATAGCAGATATCATTTTTACGAGGGCTGCGAATATTCGGAAAGCGATTTTTTAAAGCTGAGATTATCTCAGCAGTATCATCAACGGATAACGTTGTTTGGGTTGTAAAACAGAGGTGCTGGTCGTTTTTTACTTGCAGGTTCTGCACATCTTCAATGGACTCGACTAAATAAATGCCACCTTCAGGATTGCTATACTGCCCCATAGTACCATCGACCTCAATATGACCAGCGTGACCAATAAGAATAACTTCTTCTCCTCGATAGCTTGCTCTAGCAACTTCCATATGAACTTTGGTAACTAAAGGACATGTTGCATCAAATATCCGTAGTTGACGACGTTTAGCTTCATCTCGAACCGCTTTAGATACGCCATGGGCGGAAAAAATAAGGATACTATCATCAGGTACTTCATTAATTTCTTCAATAAATATTGCGCCTAACTCTTTAAGACGATTAACCACGTAGCGGTTATGCACGACTTCATGGCGCACATAAACCGGTGCGCCAAACAGTTCGATTGCTCGTTCAACGATGGTTATTGCTCGATCTACACCTGCACAAAAACCACGTGGATTAGCGAGAATAATCTGCATGTTAATCCATCTTTTTTGGTTTTACATAATTGCTTAGGATAAAGACGCCAATACCTAAACAAATGGCACAGTCAGCAATATTAAAAGTTGGGTAATGCCAATCACCAAAATTAACATCTAGGAAATCAACAACAAAACCATGATATAGGCGATCGAATAGGTTGCCTAACGCACCACCTAAAATTAATGCTAATGAGAAGTTTTCTAGTTTTTGTTTATGCTTATTGCGATATAGCATATAAACAATTACTGCACTGACAATAAAGGCAATTGCTGCCAGTATCCAGCGTTGGCCTTCAAATATACTGAATGCGGCACCTATATTGCGGACATACGTTATCGAGAAGAAGGGAAGTAGATTTACTGATTCAAAAAGGAAAAAATTCTTCACAATCCAAAATTTACTTGCGATATCTATAACAAAAACCAATAAAGCTAATAATAACCAGTAAAGTCCGTTATCTTTTTTCATATAGTCTATGCTCATTATTATAATACCGCCGACAATCGTCGGCGGTAAATGTACTTAGTTAATTGCTATAAGATTATTTTTATAGCTCTTTTCTATTCCTATCACTAACTGTTAGTGGTTAAGCAAAATGTCTTACTTCACCATTGCCATGAATATTTTCTTCACAGCGTTTACATAAGTGAGTGGAAGGATTGTTATCAACAGTATAATGCCAGCAGCGAGGGCATTTATCGCCTTGTGCTTTAGCAAGCTCAATTTTAAGACCTTGAATATCACTTTGTACTGCTTGTTGTGATGCGCTGTCTAACGGTTTAACACTTGCTTGTGACGTCAATAATACAAAACGTAATTCATTTTCTAATTTCGCAAGTGCCGTAGCAATTTCGCTATTAGCATAAAGTGTAACTGCTGCTTCAAGTGAGCCTCCAATGACTTTATCATTACGACCTTGTTCTAACACTTTGTTCACTTCACTACGAATAGTTAAAATTTGTGCCCAGTAAGCACTGTTTAGTGTTTCACTATCAGACAGGCTAAATAGTGAGGTATACCATTCATCTTCAAACACAAATTCTGATTTTTCTGTTGCTGGTAGATATTGCCAAATCTCATCTGCAGTAAATGATAAAACAGGTGCAATCCAACGCACCATTGCTTGCGCAATATGGTATAACGCTGTTTGACAGCTATGACGGGCAATACTGTCACTTTTCGCCGTATATTGACGATCTTTAATAATATCTAAATAGAATGAGCCCATTTCAATTGAGCAGAATTGCATTATGCGTTGTACCACTCTATGGAAATCGTAGTTTTCATAAGCTTGAATAATTTGTTCCTGTGCTTCTTTAGCCACGCTAACTGCCCAGCGATCGAGTACCACCATATCTTCAGGTTTAACCATATCTTTAACTGGATCGAAACCATTTAAGTTAGCCAATAAGAATCGCGCAGTATTACGGATACGACGATAGCTATCAGCTGCACGTTTGATGATTTCATCTGAATAGCTCATTTCACCTGAATAATCGGTTGAAGCAATCCATAATCGTAGAATATCGGCACCTAATTTATTCATTACCTCTTGTGGTGTAACGATATTACCTAGCGATTTAGACATTTTACGACCTTGTCCATCGACTACAAAGCCATGCGTTAATACTTGTTTATACGGTGCTTTGTTATCAATTGCAGTTGATAACATTAACGAAGACATAAACCAACCACGATGTTGATCTGAACCTTCTAAATACATATCCGCTTCATGTCCTTCAAACTCAGGACGTACGCCAACAACTGAGTAGAATGTTGAACCTGAATCAAACCATACATCTAGCGTGTCTGGTACTTTGCGATAATCATCGGCATCGGGACCTAATAGATCTTTAATATCGGCATCCCACCATGCTTGAATACCATTTTGCTCAACTAATTTAGCGACTTTTTCGACTAATTGTAGTGTGTCTGGATGTAACTCTTCAGTTTCTTTGTGTACAAATAACGTCATTGGTACACCCCATGTACGTTGACGTGAAATACACCAATCAGGACGATTTGCCACCATTGTTTCAATTCGAGCTTGACCCCAATCAGGGATCCAACGAACTTGTTTAATCTCTTTTAGCGATTGAGCACGTAAACCTTGTTTATCCATGCTGATAAACCATTGTGGCGTTGCTCGATAAATTACAGGTGTTTTATGTCGCCAACAGCATGGGTAACTATGTTCAATATTTTCAAAGTGTAATAGTGCATTGTGTTCTTTTAATAGCTCAATGACTACTTTATTGGCTTTAAAAACGAATAAACCATCTAAACCAGCACCCGTTCCCGGTAAATAACAACCATTGCCTCCCACTGGGTTGGCGACTTCAAGGCCATATTTTTGGCCAACGATAAAGTCTTCTACACCGTGACCTGGAGCGGTATGAACAGCACCAGTACCAGCATCAACAGTAACGTGTTCACCAAGTACAATTGGCTCATCAAAATCGAGGAACGGATGTTTGAAACGTAATAATTCAAGCGCATCACCTTGGCAAGAACCTAAGATTTTCCAATCAGTGATATCAGCACGTTTCATGACTGATTCAACTAAATCAGCAGCTAAAATTAAGCACTCTTTATCGTTGATTTGGACTAATTGATATTCTATTGTTGCATTAAGTGCAATTCCTCGGCTAGCTGGTAATGTCCATGGTGTGGTGGTCCAGATAACCGCATAAATAGTTAAAGTTAAATCAGTATTAATCCCGAATTTGTTTGCTACTGCTTGATTGTCAGTTGCTTTAAATTTGACATCAATTGCCGGTGATGATTTATCATAATATTCAACTTCGGCTTCCGCTAAGGCTGACATACAGTCGGTACACCAATAAACCGGTTTAGCCCCTTTGACTAAATGACCATTTTCGATCACTCTACCTAAAGCCCGAATAATATTCGCCTCAGTATCATAATTCATTGTACGATATGGATTTTGCCAATCGCCAAGTACACCCATACGAATAAAATCAGCTTTTTGTAGTTCAACTTGTGAAGCCGCATAATCACGACAAATTTGGCGAAATTCAGCTGGTGTCACTTTTACGCCTGGTTTACCAACCTGTTCTTCAACTTTTTGTTCTATCGGTAATCCATGACAATCCCATCCTGGAATATACGGGGAGTCATAACCACTTAAACCTTTAGATTTGATGATAATATCTTTAATTATTTTATTAACGGCATGACCGATATGAAGTTTTCCGTTTGCATAAGGAGGGCCATCATGCAAAATAAAAGATTTTTTGCCTTTTTTTACTTGACGGATTTTGCGATAAAGTTCTTTATCATACCAATTTTGCAACATAGCTGGTTCACGTTTAGCAAGATCGCCTCGCATAGGGAATCCAGTTTCCGGTAAATTCAATGTATTTTTATAGTCTGTCATGCTGATTTATTCCAGTTATTTTTGTTGATACTACTTTTTAATTGGTTAATTTTGCACTGATCTGTTTCGCAGTGCAAACATCTTGTGAAATTTGTTGTTTTAAATCTGCTAAAGAATCAAATTTTTTCTCATCGCGTAATTTACAGACAAAGGTAACGTCTAAATATTGTCCATAAATATCACCTGAAAAGTCAAATAGATTCACCTCTAAAATTGCTTTTTTACCTTCAATGGTTGGTCTAATACCGATATTGGCAATGCCATGATAATATTGATTGCTACAACAGTTTTTGACTTTGACAAAATAGACCCCTTGTAAAGCAGGTTTTTTTCGATTCAAATGAATATTGGCGGTTGGAAATCCTAATTGTCTTGCTAATGCATTACCATGCACCACTCTACCTTGAATGGCGTAATCACGACCTAAAAGGCAACGAGCTAATTCAAAATCACTATTAAACAGTGCTTCACGAACAGCTGTACTGCTGATTCTTAAATTATTCCAAACAAAGGTTTGCATACTTTCAACCGAAAAATGGTTATTTGGAGTATATTGTTGTAACAGATTGATGTCGCCTTTGCGGTCTCGGCCAAATTGGAAATCATCACCAATAACAATATATTTAGCGTTCAATTTATTAATCAACCAGTCTTGAATAAATGCATTGGCTGACATATTGGCAAAAGTTTGGGTAAAGGGTACAGCAATAATATAGTCGATACCGAGTTTTTCAATTAGTCGTACTTTTTCTTTAAATGAAGTTAAGCGAGTTGGTGCTCGCTTACTGAAAAACTCTAATGGTTGTGGCTCAAATAACATAACCGCTGTGGGTAAGTTTAATTTTTTACCTTGTTCAATTAAATGATTTATTAATTGTTGGTGTCCTAAGTGCACACCATCAAAGTTGCCCAATGTAAGTACACACTGAGTAAATTCATTGTTTAAATTATCAATACCGCGGATTATCTTCATTAAAGCGTGTTAGTTAATTATTATGTTTTCACTAAAATAGCTGCCAATTATACCAATCTTTCTTGAAGATGCACGCAATAACAATTGGGCTTTTTATGGCGGTGTCGGCAATATTGTGATTGATTAATATAAAAACGCCAGAGGTAGTCTCAGGCATGTTTATATTTTTCCTGTTGTGAGTATAAAATAGGCGATAACTGGTTTTTAGTAGATTATTGATAAATAATCCAACATATACTTTATATTGGATTATTTTATTGATTAATAGTGTTTTAACGCTCTTAAAAACTCTTGTCGAGTACTTGGATTAGTTTTAAATCCGCCACCTAACGCGGTAGTGGTGGTTAAACTATTTGAATCTTTAATGCCTCGGGCTTTTACACAAAAGTGTGTTGCATCAATTGATACTGCAACATTAACTGTACCAAGTAGAGTTTGCAATGCAACCAAAATTTGTTGGGTTAATCTTTCTTGTACTTGTGGCCGTTGTGAAAAAAACTGAACAATTCGATTGATTTTTGATAGACCGATCACTTTATCTTTCGGGATATAAGAAACGGTTGCTTTACCATCGATGGTGACAAAATGGTGCTCACAAACACTGGTTAAAGTAATATCACGAACAGTGATCATTTCATCAACCTGCATTTTATTTTCAATAAGAGTTATTTTCGGAAAATTATGATAATTAAGACCGGAAAATATTTCATCAACATACATTTTTGCGACTCGATGCGGCGTTTCGGCGAGGCTATCATCATGCAAATCAAGTTCCATGAGTTTCATGATTTCTCGGAAATGTGCTTCGATTTTAGCTTTCCGTTCGCTATTTTCCATAGCTAAACGACATGATGGGGTTTCAAGATTTTTAGCTGCTAATGCCTCTTTGACTTTTTGCGCAGCAAGACTTAATTCTGTCATTTATTTAGTACTCAGGCGAAAATAGATGTCACATTATATATTACTCATATAGTGATATACAGTAATTTTCATGCATTGGATTGGATAAAAGCTCGTTACTATCTGGATTATTTTTACACTATATTATCGGAGCCAGCAAGAATATTACTGTTAATTAGGTTATACTTATAGTTATTAAATCTAATAACATTTGGGTAACTATTGATGCCAAATAATGCGCCAATTATTTTAATTGATGGATCTTCTTATCTTTATCGGGCTTTTTTTGCTTGTCCACCTTTAACCAATGCCAATGGTGAACCGACTGGGGCTATATTTGGTGTTATTAATATGATTCGTAGCTTGATGAATCAATATAATCCTACCCATATAGCGGTAGTTTTTGATGCTAAAGGTGGATCATTTCGTAATGAAATTTATAGTGAATACAAAGCAACTCGTGACGAGATGCCGGAAAATTTGCGACCACAAATTGAACCGATTCACACCATTTTAAAAGCGATGGGTTTACCATTACTTTGCGTTGAAGGTGTTGAAGCCGATGATGTGATCGGGACTTTAGCCAAACAAGCAGAAAAAGAAAATCTTCAGGTACTCATTAGTACTGGGGATAAAGATATGGCGCAATTAGTCAGCGATAAAGTTACACTGATTAATACCATGAATAATACCGCACTTGATCCGCAAGGTGTTGTGGATAAATTTGGTGTGCCACCAGAAAAAATTATAGATTATTTAGCATTAAGAGGTGACAATTCCGATAATATACCTGGGGTAGCAGGAATTGGCGAAAAAACAGCACAGGCTTTATTAACTGCTTTTGATAGTGTAAAAGATATTTATAACCATTTAGACGATATTGAGAAATTATCGATTCGAGGCGCTAAATCATTAAAGCAAAAATTAATAGACAATCAAAAGGATGCTGAGCTTTCTTATCTATTAGCTACCATTAAAACCGATGTGGCATTAGATTTTACGAATGAACAACTACTTGTTACAGAGCTTGATGTAAATAAATTAGTCGAATTATTTTCCTATTATGGTTTTCATCGTTGGCAAAAAGAATTAATAGCGGGTAATTTTTTAAAACAACAAAAACTAACGGCTACTGATATTGATAATATGTCGTTATTCTCGCAGGAAAGCGATACCGTTAAAGATAAGATAGATACAGATTACCAATGCATATTGACCTATGAGCAATTAGATGATTGGGTTAGTAAATTAGCTAACTGTCAGCAGTTTGCCTTTGATACAGAAACGGATAATGTTGATCATATTCATACTAAATTGGTTGGAATATCACTAAGTGTGGCACCTTATCAAGCTGCCTATATTCCAATTAATCACCAATATCTCGGTGTACCAGATCAATTACCATTAGATGATGTATTAACTAAATTAAAACCAATATTAGAAAACCCAGCAATTAAGAAAATCGCCCAAAATGCCAAATTTGATTACAGTGTGTTAGCTAATTATGGTATCCATGTGCAAGGTATTGCTTATGATACAATGTTGGAGTCATATGTCTTAAATAGCACTGAACGACACGATATGGATAGTATGGCGAATCGTTATTTGCATCTTAAAACTATTACTTATAATGAATTAACCAAGGTTGATAAAAAACAAGTCACTATCGATGCTATTGAAGTTGAAAAAACTACGCAATATGCCGCTGAAGATGCGGATGTGACTTTGCAACTTCATCAGAAACTATGGCCTGAACTGGAAAAAGACCACAAGCTCAGTAAGTTATTTACCGATATTGAAATGCCGTTGGCGATTGTGTTGGCCGATATGGAAAGGACTGGGGTGTTAGTTGACGCTAAACAGTTGAATGATTATTCCATTGAATTAAATAAAAAAATGCTAGAAATAGAGGCTGAATTACATTTCCTAGCAGGTGAAAAATTTAATCCTTCTTCACCAAAACAGATTCAAGCTATTTTATTTGATAAACACCAATTACCTGTCTTAAAAAAGACACCAAAAGGTGATCCATCAACTAGTGAAGATGTGTTGAGTGAACTTGCTGAGCAGTATGTTTTACCGCGTAAAATTTTGTTTTATCGTAGTTTAGCAAAACTGAAAAACACTTATACTGATAAATTACCGCTGATGGTAAGTCCAATAGACCATCGCATTCATACCAATTACAATCAAATTGGTACGGTAACTGGGCGGTTGTCATCAAATGATCCGAATTTACAAAATATCCCTGTACGTAATGAAGAAGGACGTAGAATTCGGCAAGCATTTATTGCACCACAAGGTTATAAGATTATTTCAGCCGATTATTCGCAAATAGAGTTGCGTATTATGGCGCATTTATCACAGGATCAAAGTCTGCTTAGCGCTTTTGCTGATGATAAAGATATTCATAGGGTTACCGCGAGTGAAGTATTAAGTAAACCAGAGGCAGATGTTACAGCCGAAGAGAGACGACGTGCGAAAGCAGTCAATTTTGGTTTGATTTATGGTATGAGTGCATTTGGATTATCGAAACAAATTAATCTTCCCCGTAAAGAAGCACAATTCTATATTGATCGCTATTTTGAACGTTATCCTGGTGTACAAGCTTATATGGAAGAAACACGCCAATTGGCAACGCAACAAGGCTATGTGGAAACTTTATCAGGAAGACGATTATATTTACCAAAAATCATTTCTGGCAATGGTATTGAAAAACGGGGCGCTGAACGTGCGGCAATTAATGCACCAATGCAAGGTACTGCAGCAGATATCATCAAAACCGCTATGATTAAAATGAGTGAGTGGATAAAAAATCAACCGACAGGTAATATCAGAATGGTGATGCAAGTACACGATGAGCTGGTGTTTGAAGTAAAAGAAGAGTTGGTGAGTGAATATAGTGCGTTGATTAAATCAATTATGGAGAATTGTTATCAACTTTCAGTACCGTTAAAAGTTGATGTTGGTATTGGTAATAATTGGGATGAAGCGCATTGATCTTTTTATTAAAATTAACTTATACGTTATAGTTTGATTTTTATACTAAAATATGTAGTTAATTACTCAATACTTTTATAAAATAGTTGTTAATTTTATGCTGTTAGCGATGGCTTGCCGAAACCTTTTGGCGTGTTAGAATAAACAACTAAATTGAATTTATTACAAATTGTTATTATTTTTCTCACTTATGAGAAAAGTTTAAATAAAGAAGAGCGCGAGCAACGAATTGACGTTTGAGTGTTCTTTTTTGTTATTAATAGGATTATTTCATGAAAATTAAAACCCGTTTTGCACCAAGCCCTACCGGTTACTTACATGTGGGTGGTGCTCGTACAGCACTTTATTCTTGGCTATATACTCGCCATGCGCAAGGTGCTTTCGTATTACGTATTGAAGATACCGATCTTGAGCGTTCAACGCCAGAAGCGATTGAAGCGATTATGGAAGGTATGAATTGGTTAAAATTATCATGGGATGAAGGCCCATATTTTCAAACTAAACGCTTTGATCGTTACAATCAAGTGATTGACGAAATGTTAGCTAATGGTACTGCTTATCGTTGTTATTGTTCGAAAGAGCGATTAGAAAAATTACGTGAACAGCAAATGGCGAATGGTGAAAAAGCTCGTTATGATGGTCATTGCCGTTGTGATAACGTACAAAAACAGCATAATCATGACGAACCGCATGTTGTTCGCTTTGCTAATCCTACTGATGGAGTAGTTGTTTTCAACGATTTAATTCGAGGACCAATTGAAATTGCCAATAAAGAGCTTGATGATCTCATAATTCGTCGTACTGATGGATCACCAACTTACAATTTTTGTGTCGTGGTAGACGATTGGGATATGGAAATTACTCATGTTATTCGTGGTGAAGATCACATTAATAATACCCCTCGACAAATTAATATTCTTAAAGCGCTTGGTGCACCATTACCTGAATATGGTCATGTATCGATGATTTTAGGTGATGATGGGCAAAAACTCTCGAAACGTCATGGTGCGGTAAGTGTTATGCAATATCGTGATGATGGTTATTTGCCTGAAGCACTATTAAATTATCTAGTTAGGCTTGGTTGGTCTCATGGTGATCAAGAAATATTCTCGGTGCCTGAAATGGTGAGTTACTTTTCTTTAGATGCAGTCAGTAAGTCGGCCAGTGCATTTAATACTGAAAAACTACTTTGGTTAAATCATCATTATATTAATCATTTAGACGCTGATTATGTTGCACAGCATTTAGTTTGGCATATGAATCAACAAGGTTATGATTTAGATCAAGGCCTCGATTTGATTACTATCGTCAAATTATTTGGTGAGCGTTGTAAAACATTGAAAGAAATGGCTGAATCAAGTAGCTATTGCTATCAAGATTTTGCTGAGTTTGATGCTGATGCGGCTAAAAAGCATTTGCGCCCCGTTGCCAAAGAGCCATTAGAAGTGGTTAAGGCTAAAATTGAAGCAATTTCTGACTTTGATTGGCAAATCGATAAAATTCACCATGCCATTGAAGCAACAGCAGCTGAGCTTGAGGTTGGTATGGGTAAAGTTGGTATGCCTCTTCGGGTTGCTGTAACCGGAATTGGGCAATCACCTTCAGTTGATGCCACTGTTTATGCGGTTGGTAAAAAACGCACCTTAGCTAGAATAGATAAAGCATTGGCTTATATTGCTAACAGAGAACAAACTCAAGCGTAATCTCATTTAATCGCCGATAATAACTCGGCGATTCACTTTATCTTGTTGAGAGTTTATTATGGCTCGCTTAAAGAAACGTTATTGGATTCCGTCGCTTATATTATTGATTATAATCATAGCAAGTTTATCTGGATGGCGTTATTGGTTAGCACTTAAGGATGAATATAATCTTTCGATAGACTGGCAAGGCATCAACATCGGCTGGGATGGTTTATCTTTTGCTGAACTAAATATTGCTCAGCAATCACAATTATCAGTAACGGCTAGCGATGTGAAAATATCATGGTCACAGCTGAGCGCTAAAAATATCGATATCTATTGGCAAAAAGCCGATTTTACCAATACACAAGCAGTAACGAAAATTGCAGATGATCAATTACAACAACTTGATCAATCTACTTTTGAACCTTCATTGATTTCGACTATTATTGCCTGGTTACCAACAAATATTAACATTGAACATTTAATATTACACCAGCAAGATAGTGAATTATTTAATCTGAAAGTTGCAGTGGTTAAAAATCAAAATACTTTGCAACTCAACCTAGCCAGTAATTCTCAGGATATGGCAACGCTTGCTGCTGATATCTCATTTAATCAATCAAATTCATCGGTTGAAATTGAAAATGGTGTTTTGACCACATCTTTATCGTATTTTGGTATTGAAAAAGGTAGTTTAACTTTACCATTCAGTGGTGTTTTAACCGATAAGCTATTTACTTTAAAAAGTACCGATAAAGCACTAGTTAATATTGAAAAAGCGAATTTTTCCGATGATTTAATTATTAAACCATTAATCGGAAAATTAACTCTTGATGCAGCATTGCCGATTCCATTTAAAGCTAATCAAGTTAACGTCAAATCATCATTAACAATTAATAAATTTGACGGCATATATAAGGCAAGCGAATTTAAATCCGCTTTGGGGGATATAAATCTTTTATTCAACAATAATCAATTTACTGTTACAACTTCAGCATTAACCATTCAACAAGTGAATATTGGTGTTATTTTTGAAAAAGTAAAATTAGCTGGTAGTTATTCAGCATCTTTAGCTGCACCAAATAAAGGAGTTGTAAAATGGCAATTAGCACAAGCCGCTATTTTTTCTGGTTCTGTTTCTCTTGATAAAGGGCAATTGAATTTAGCAAAACTACCCCAAAAATTTAATTTAAGGTTAAAAAAGGTACAACTTAAAGATATTTTTGCAAAATATCCTGCTGAGGGTTTAGTTGGAGAAGGGATGATTGATGGTGTTTTACCGATTACTTTATTGCCTTCTACTAAAAAAGGCACCGCTTTGACCGAAGTTATTATCAAAAATGGTCAATTAGTCACGGTCAATGAGGGCTTTTTGCGGTTTGAAAATTCAGCATTGCAAAATTATGCACAAGCCAATCCTAATATGAAAATTCTCACTGATATTATTAAAAATTTTCATTATACTAAATTATCAGGTACGGTTAATTATGCTAATGAGATTGCTAAGTTAGGATTAAATATCCAAGGCAGTAACCGAGATGTTGAGAATGGTAAAGCAATAAATTTAAATATTAATGTTGAAGAAAATATTGCAAAATTGTTGATAAGTTTACAACTTTCCGATCAGATTAACGAACCTATACGAAAACGTATTGAAGCGTATTTGAAAGGGAAATCTTGATAGATAAGAGGCTATATTATGCTTAAAAATATGATTACTATTATCGTGTGTAGCGCAGTATTAATTGGCTGTACACCAACGGTTAAGGTACAAGCGCCAAATGAACCAATTAATATCAATTTAAATGTTAAGATTGATCATGAAATTAATATTAAAGTTGATAAAGCCTTAGATAACATTATCAATAAATCAGGTTTATACTAAATTAATATTATTATCGATCGTTATTTACTAATAATGTCGTGAATCTAAAAAATTACTCTTGCGGAACATAAGATGATTTTTTAATAATTTTTACACATATTTAATACAATTTAATATGATGTATTTAATAAGGGGGTTATTATGAATATCTATAAAAAAGCAACGATAGCATTATTATCAATAATATTAGCTTTACCAGTTTTTGCTTTAAATTTAGATCAGGCAATTAATGAATTAGGTCAAGCCAAAGCTAATGGTTTGGTTGGTGAACAAGCTGATGGTTATCTAGGCGTGGTCAAAAATGAAGGTAATGCTAGCGAAATTGCGCAATTAATTAATCAGGCTCGTAAACAGCAATATCAAAAAGTCTCTGCAGAAACTAAAGTACCTTTGTCTGATGTGCAGAGTCGTGCAGGCAGTAAAGCACAAGAAAAAACGCCAGCAGGCCAATATATCAAACAACAAGGGCAGTGGTTAAAAAAATAATGGCAAACTTTATTACAACAATAGAAAAAGTATAATGATATTGTACTTTAATTGTTTACCAATAATGTGTATCCTGTTATTTTTGTGATTTACTTGCAGTGATAATTAAATTAAGTTTTATTTGTAAATAGTATCGCTTTGGCGATTTTAAATGGAGAAAATCAATGTGTTCGATTTTAGGTATTCTTGATATTAAATCAGATCCAGAACAACTACGAACAAAAGCATTAGAGCTATCAAGTCTACAACGTCACCGTGGTCCTGATTGGTCTGGTATTTTTGCTTCTGATAAAGCTATTTTAGCTCATGAACGTTTATCAATTGTAGATGTTAATACAGGATCTCAGCCACTTTATAATAAAGATAAAACTTTAGTTTTAGCAGTCAATGGCGAAATTTATAATCATCAAGAACTCCGAAATCAGTACAAAGATCGTTATGAATTTCAGACAGGATCTGACTGTGAAGTTATCCTAGCCTTATATCAAGAAAAAGGTATTAACTGTCTTGATGAACTACAAGGTATGTTTGCTTTTATTCTTTATGACATCAACAAAGGTACCTATTTTATTGGTCGCGATCATATTGGTATTATCCCAATGTATATGGGATATGATGAAAATGGTACATTTTATGTTGCCTCTGAGATGAAAGCTTTAGTACCTGTTTGTAAAACTATTGAAGCATTTCCTCCTGGTTGTTATCTTTCTAGCACAGAGGGTGAAATAAAGACCTACTACAAACGAGATTGGATGGAATATGATAATGTCAAAGATAATAAGACAGATATCAATGAACTTCGTGTCGCATTAGAAGAGTCAGTAAAAAGCCATCTTATGTCTGATGTTCCTTATGGTGTTTTATTATCTGGTGGACTTGATTCTTCAGTTATTTCAGCGATTACTAAAAAGTTTTCTGCGCGTCGAGTTGAGGATCATGAAAAATCAGAAGCATGGTGGCCACAATTACACTCGTTTGCGGTTGGTTTAAAAGGTGCACCTGATCTTAAAGCTGCCCAAGCAGTTGCCGATCATTTAGGTACTGTTCATCACGAAATTAACTTCACAATACAAGAAGGGATTGATGCAATTCGTGATGTAATTTATTACATTGAAACTTATGATGTAACAACGATTCGTGCCTCAACACCGATGTACTTAATGGCAAGAAAAATTAAAGCTATGGGTATTAAAATGGTTCTATCAGGTGAAGGTGCTGATGAAGTATTTGGTGGTTATCTATATTTCCATAAAGCGCCAAATGCTCAAGAATTCCATGAAGAAACTGTGCGTAAATTAGCAGCACTGCATATGTATGACTGTGCGCGTGCTAATAAAGCAATGGCTGCTTGGGGTGTTGAAGCTCGCGTACCATTCTTAGATAAAAAATTCTTAGATGTTGCTATGCGCATTAACCCACAGGATAAAATGTGTGGTAGTAACGGTAAGATGGAAAAACATATTGTTCGTGAAGCATTTGAATCTTATTTACCAGCATCAGTGGTTTGGCGTCAAAAAGAGCAATTTTCTGACGGTGTAGGTTATAGTTGGATCGATACCTTAAAAGAGATTGCCGAAAGCAAAATTACCGATCAACAGTTGGAAAACGCAAAATTCCGTTTCCCATACAATACTCCAGCTTCAAAAGAAGCTTATATGTATCGTGAAATTTTTGATGAATTATTCCCAGTTGAAAGTGCTGCGCATTGTGTACCTGGTGGTCCTACAGTGGCTTGTTCAACAGCTAAAGCAATTGAATGGGATGAGTCATTTAAAAATCTAAATGATCCATCAGGTCGTGCAGCGGTTGGTGTACATAATGATGCTTATAAAAAGTAATATTAACTAATTTAATCTGAAAAAGGGCATTATGCCCTTTTTTTATATCTAAATAATTTGTTAAAAATATTCATGTTTAGATTATATAATTATAAAAATCGATAATATAATCAATAAATTATTTTTCAATTCTACCTTTCTTATTCATTCAATTTGCTACCAAACAATCATAGAAAATAATTTTTTATTAAATATGTGATCTAAATTCACTTTTTTAAAAAGTTTATAAACTATACTAAATGTTACCAGTCACATTGTGGCTGAATGGAAATAAAATAATATTTATATTCCTATAAATAACTTTATATAAGTATATAAATCATGAATTAGGAGCATTGAGTGAAAAATTATAAAATCGCTATAATCAACTCAAGTAGTTTTGGAAAATATTTTCCTAATCATCTAGAAAGATTAGAAAAAATAGGTGAAGTAAAACATTTTACTTTTGAAAATAATATTCCAGGGAAGGAATTAGCTGAAGCATTGCAAGATTTTAATATTGTTATTGCCAGTGTTAGACCTTTTTTTAACAAAGAGTTTTTTGATAATAAAAAACAACCGCTACTATTACTTTCCCGTCATGGCATCGGATTCAATAATGTTGATGTTGTTGCTGCCAAAGAGCATGGCACAATAGTTACTATCGTTCCTCCTTTGGTTGAACGTGATGCTGTTGCTGAAAATGCAGTGACTAATTTACTTGCATTAATTAGACAAACAGTTCAATCACAAGAAGCGGTTAAGTCAAATGAATGGAAGAAAAGAGCCTCTTTTTTAGGTATCAATGTTACGGGTAAAGTAATTGGTATTATTGGCTGTGGCAACATTGGTAGTCGCGTGGCAGAAATTTTCAAACACGGATTTAATGCTCGCCTATTGGTGGTGGATCCAAACGTTAATGTTGATTGGGCTAACAAAAATAATATTGAAATTGTTGAGTTAGATTATTTACTGCAAAATGCAGATATTATCTCGTTAAATGCCTCATTAAATGAGACTAGCTATCATATTTTAAAAGCGCCGCAATTTTCTTTGATGAAAAAAGGCGTTTATATAACTAACACTGCTCGAGCCGAATTAATTGATGAAACTCCACTTTTAAATGCGCTCGATAATGGCACTGTAGCTGGTCACGCAACAGATGTCATGTATGTTGAACCTTCATACAGTGATCATCCTTTAGTTAAACATCCTAAAGTTCTTGTTACACCACATACTTCTGCTTATGCAATTGAGTGTCTGCAAGGTATGGGGGAAAAATGTGTACAAGATGTAGAAAATTTTGTTAATAACTTAGAGCTACAATCGGTGGTTTCTTAATCATTTAACTGAAACTAACTAATTAATTATAAAAATAGTAAGGAGTTTATATATGCAAGAAATGCATGTAACGTTTCTTCAAGCAGCTATTATATCAATATGGGTTGCAATGGTCATGTCTCGGGGTCTAGGTGGTGCTACGTTAACGTTACGATTTACACCAATGATGACCGGTTTAATTGTTGGGATTGTATTTAATGACATTCCTAATGCAATGATAACAACAGCTGCTATTCAGTTGATTTATATGGGTGTTTTTTCACCTGGTGGGCAAATGCCATCAGAACCAGCTATAGCAACAGCAGTTGCTGTTCCCGTCGCATTGTTGGGTAAAATGGAACCAACAGCCGCCGTAGCTGTGGCAGTACCGGTAGGTTTATTAGGATCTTACTTGTATCAATTAAGATTTTTCTTTAATACCATGATTATGAAATTAACAGAAAAATATGCCGAAGAAGCTAATAGTAAAGGATTAACCTTTTCTATCATCGTGTTACCAATAATTTGTAGTTTTGCATTGTTCGTACCGTTTATGTTTGTTGCGTTATATTTTGGGGCACCAATTATTGCTGATGTGATTAAATCGAATGCGGGAGGACTAGTTTTCCATATTCTTAATGTAATTGGTGGTGGGCTTGCTGCGGTGGGTATTGCATTAACCATTTATGTTATTGGTAAAAAAAGCTACATCATTTTCTTCTTACTTGCCTATTTTATGGCGGTTATTGCCAAACCACTAAATATTACCATGGTAACTTATGCAATAGTTGGTGCAATAGTTGCCTTTATTTTTGTTCTTGCAAAAAATGAAGCAGTAAATTCTGCGGTAGATCAACCTAGAAATAATTCAAATAATAACAATCAAGTTGATGACGATGATTATTAATCATTAGTTATTTGATTAATAAATTAGAAAGAGGAATTTTATAATGACAGAAATAGTACAAGAAAGTATTGATCTAAAGCCAGAAACGATTACTAAAAAAGATATCACATTTGCATGGTTACGTTGGTATTATGCCAATGAAATTCCACACTCATTTGACCGTTATCTTGCGGCATCATTAATGTGGGGATTAATGCCAATTCTTAAAAAGTTATATAAATCAAAAAGTGAATTAGCTGCTGCTTACCAACGACATTTGTTATTTTTTAATACTCAAATCACGTGGGGTGGTGGAACTATTTCAGGAATTATGGCTTCACTAGAAGCTGTACGTGCTGATGAAGTTTATCAAAACAAACCAATTAGTATTGATAATGATGTGCTTTATAACACTAAAGCCGGTTTAATGGGAGCCTTGGCCGGTATCGGGGATGCGATTGACTCGGGTACTATACAATATATTTTTATTGCCATCGCATTACCATGGGCGCAAGAAGGATTAGCGATAGGTGCGTTATTCCCATTTGTTGCATTTGTTTTATATCAACTATTTGTTGGTTACTATTTTGCCCAATTAGGATTTAAATTAGGTAGAAATGCGGCAACAGAAGTCGTTGGTAATAAGATGCAGATGATCATAGAAGCCTTATCTATTTTAGGTCTATTTATGATGGGTATTCTAGCTGCAAGCTATATTAAAGTTTCCTCTAGTTTAAAATTCACCTTATCTGGTAAAGATTTCATTATACAAGATACACTGGATAAGATCTTACCTGGAGTATTACCGCTTGTTGTCGTAATGGGACTGTACTTTTATTTTTCTAAGAAAGGTTTGAAAGTAACAAGAGCTTTAATTGGGCTAACTGTTATTCTTGGTGTTTTAGCCGCAATTGGTATTTTATAAAAATAATTAAATATAAATAATAATAGAGGTTTTAAATTATGGGAAAAGTTGTTTTAGCTCGGGTTGATAGTCGTCTTATTCATGGTCAAGTTGCAACAAATGTTTCAAAAGCGGCCGGTGCTAATGCCTTATTTGTTGCAGATGATTATTCGGCAAATGATGAATTCACCAAAAATATTATTCTTGGCGCAGGTGCCAGCACTGGTCATAAAATTAGAGTATTAAAAGAAGATGGTGCGGTTAGGTATTGGAACGATCGTCAATATGATGATTTTAACGTTATTTTAATTACTAAAAATATTGAAGTAATGTATAAAATTATTAAATCTGGCGTACCTGTAACTAATCTTAATATTGGCGGTTTACCTCTGGTTCCGGGGGCAACCTCAATCATTAAAGAAGTATCGATTAATAAAGAGCAACTCGATTTATTAATTGATTTACAAAATAGTTTTCCGAATATGGATATTTATTGCCAAGCAACGCCTTCATTAAAGAAAGTACCTTTAAGTGAAGTAATTAAAATGTTTGAATAATATAGGATTAATAACATGATCGGTGTTTTATTAGTTAGCCATGGAAGTATGGCGGCTGGAATAAAAGACAGTGTGAAAATGATTGTTGGAGAACAAAGCCAATTTGAATCATTATCACTTAATCCTGGACAAGATATAAATCAGTTAAAAACTGATTTATTCAATTGTTCAAAATCTTTAGATTCTGGCGACGGTGTTCTTATATTTGTCGACCTTTATGGCGCATCTCCATATAATGCCTCGATGCAATGCGTTCCACAATGGAATGAGCTTGGTATGAATGTTCGAGTCATTACTGGTATGAGTCTGCCTATGGTAATTAATGCAGTATGTAATAGAGATTCTGTGTCATTGAATGATCTTACTGCGGAAAGTATCGAGGCTGGGCATGAAAATATTCAAGATGCCGTTGCTAACATATCTCAATCAAACAACAATGAAAATGATGATGATTATTAATGTAATAACTAATTTAATGTTATTAAGTTAATTTTTATCTTAATCTATTTATAGTTAATATGATTTTTAAAATCATATTAACTATATTGTCTAACTTTATATAAAAATAGTTTATTAATAATGGAAATATTGAAAGATCTGATTTTGCGATATGGCATCATATTTGGTAAAAGGTTTAATCCAAAAGAGAAAATCTCTTTTTTAAGGATAATATCTAAGGAATTAGCTCCATTGGGTTATCAAGTGGATGCGAAACTATCTAAATTAAAATTAGCGACTAGACGTTATCAAAATTATTATAATGCTTATATCGGCGATCTTAATAAAGCAGAGGTCGTTATTTGTACTAATTACGATACTGGGATCAATAATTTTAATTTGCAGAAAACGTATGCTTTTCAATCACAATTTAGTAAGCTGACTTACTTTATTAGTGTTGCTCCGTTTATATTTTTATTCATTGCATCATTAATATTAAATTACCTCGTTTTTTTACCTGATATCCGGATTAATGGCTTTTTTAGTGTTTCTGGCATTTCAGCTATAGTTTCAACAGTGCTATTGTTTTTCTTAATTGCCAAATTTAAAAGTGGCATTCCAAACACTAAAAATTTCGTTTGTAATTCATCAAGTATTATTACTATTATTAATCTTATTAATAAGTTAGATAAAAAAGAAAAGAAAAAAATTGCTTTTGTTCTTTATGATGGTGGCAATAGTGGTCAATATGGTTTAAAAATGTTAGAAAGCTATGCTAAACAAATCAAAGATAAAAAATTTATTTTCTTGGATAGTATTGCCAATGGTGATAATTTAGTTTTTTTTAAACCACAAGGATCTGATCTAAATATAGCAGATATTCATTTTCATGATGGGAGGATTGAAACGACATTATCTAATTACATTATGATCACATCAGGTGATATAAATGAAGATAATAAAATTCTAATAAAAAATGCTCACTCGTCTAAAGACAATTATTTATCTGATGAAAGATTAGAAAAACATACACAATCACTACGAGATGTATGCCGAGCATTGATGAATGAAAAATGATAATGGATTGTTGTGGAAAAGAACTTGATACCTACCGATAGAATTGAGTAGGTATCAGAATTGTGATGAACTAATGTGTAGCGCCTTTTGCTGCACCAATAGGTAGAATTGTACGACCAAATTGTTCATTTAGAACTTCAGCCATCGCAAGATAAATTGCACTCGCACCACAAATTATGCCTTCAAATCCAGCAATATGAATAATGTCATGGTTACCAGAAATATTACCAATTGCTAATAGAGCGAATAAAATGGTTAAGCTGGCAAAAACAAATTGTAATGCTCGGTTAGCTTTTAATGTACCAATAAACATAAATGCGGTAAAAATACCCCACAGTGCTAGAAAAATGCCTAAAAAGGTTGCATCGGTAGGTGCAGTTGCTGGTGAAGTAGGTAAATACCAAATACCAACTAAAGCAATCCAAAAGAAACCGTATGAAGTAAACGCTGTTGTTCCGAAGGTATTTCCTTTACGGAATTCTAAAATTCCTGCGATTACTTGGGCTAATCCACCATAAAAAATACCCATAGAAGCGATTGCCGTCATAACTGGAAAAAATCCTGCATTATGAATATTTAATAAAATTGTAGTCATACCAAAACCCATTAGTCCAAGTGGACCTGGATTTGCAAGTTTTATTTGTTCCATAAGGATCCTATAAATTAATTTTCGTAAAAAAAAGAGCGGCAATAATAAGTGTTGAAAAGCTGATAATCAAGATTTTGTAAAAAATAATTTTGTATCACCCCTTGATATTAATAATATTGTTCCCATTTATGTGAAAACAAAAACATTTCTTTATCTAAAATGGGACTTGAAAACGATGTTTTCAGTCTTATATATAAGAAATAAAATACAGGTTTGAGGAGAAAAGATTATGGGTAAAATTATTGGTATCGATTTAGGTACAACAAATTCATGTGTTGCAGTAATGGATAATGGTCAAGCAAAAGTATTAGAAAATGCCGAGGGTGATCGTACAACCCCTTCCATCATTGCTTACACTCAAGATGGTGAAATCTTAGTTGGTCAACCAGCTAAACGCCAAGCCGTAACTAATCCACAAAATACATTATTTGCAATTAAACGTTTAATCGGTCGTCGTTATGAAGATGCTGAAGTACAACGTGATGTTGGTATTATGCCATATAAAATTGTTAAAGCTGATAATGGTGATGCTTGGGTTGATGTTAAAGGTCAAAAAATTGCTCCACCACAAATTTCTGCTGAAGTATTAAAGAAAATGAAGAAAACTGCAGAAGATTATCTTGGTGAGCCTGTTACAGAAGCAGTTATTACTGTTCCTGCTTATTTTAATGATGCACAACGTCAAGCAACCAAAGATGCTGGTCGTATTGCTGGTTTAGATGTAAAACGTATTATCAATGAGCCAACAGCAGCAGCGTTAGCTTATGGTTTAGATAAAGATGTTGGCAACCGAACTATTGCGGTATATGACCTTGGTGGTGGTACTTTTGATATCTCAATTATCGAAATTGATGAAGTTGACGGTGAAAAAACATTTGAAGTATTAGCAACAAATGGTGATACTCACTTAGGTGGTGAAGACTTTGACTCACGTTTAATTAACTATTTAGTTGACGAATTTAAACGTGAACAAGGATTTGATCTTAAAAATGATCCATTAGCAATGCAACGTTTAAAAGAAGCTGCTGAAAAAGCTAAAATTGAATTATCATCAGCGCAACAAACTGATATTAACTTACCGTATATCACTGCTGATGCAAGTGGGCCAAAACACTTAAATATCAAAGTGACTCGCGCTAAACTTGAATCATTAGTTGAAGATTTAGTTAAACGTTCAATGGAACCTGTTAAAACAGCATTAAAAGATGCCGGTCTTAGTGTTTCTGATATTAAAGATGTCATCCTAGTTGGTGGTCAAACACGTATGCCAATGGTTCAAAAAGCTGTTGCAGATTTCTTTGGTAAAGAACCACGTAAAGACGTTAACCCAGATGAAGCAGTAGCTGTTGGTGCGGCAGTACAAGGTGGTGTATTAGGTGGTGATGTTAAAGATGTATTATTACTTGACGTAACACCATTATCATTAGGTATTGAAACAATGGGTGGTGTAATGACTACCTTGATTGAGAAAAACACGACTATCCCAACAAAACATAGTCAAGTATTCTCAACTGCTGAAGATAATCAATCAGCTGTAACTATCCATGTATTACAAGGTGAACGTAAACGTGCAAGTGACAACAAATCATTAGGTCAATTTAACCTTGATGGTATTCAAGCTGCACCACGTGGTATGCCACAAATCGAAGTAACCTTTGATATCGATGCTGATGGTATTTTGCATGTATCAGCAAAAGATAAAAATACTGGTCGTGAGCAAAACATTACCATTAAAGCTTCTTCAGGATTAAGCGAAGAAGAGATCCAAAAAATGGTAAATGATGCTGAAGCAAATGCTGATGCAGACCGTAAATTCGAAGAATTAGCTCAAATTCGTAACCAAGCTGATCATCTTGTTCACTCAACTCGTAAACAAGTGACTGAAGCTGGTGATCAATTATCAGCTGATGATAAAACAGCTATTGAAAGCGCTGTGAGTGATTTAGAAAATGCAGCTCGCGGTGAAGACAAAGCAGAGATCGAAGCTAAAATTAATGCATTAATGGAAGCTTCAAAAAAATTACTTGAGTTAGCTCAACAACAAGCTCAAGCAGATCAATCTGCAGGTCAAGCCAATAGCGAAAGTGCTGCAGGACAAGATGATGTTGTTGATGCAGACTTCAAAGAAGTTGATGATGAAAAAAAATAAGCATTAACTGATATGTTTTTTAATGAGTTATTGCAACGAGTTTTAAACATGTAAAACATTAAACGGGCGCGAGGTAACTCAAGCCCGTTTAGTTGTTTATATAATGATTAAATTTAAAGGTTAATTATGGCGAAGAAAGATTATTATGAAACATTAGGCGTGAGTAAAAGTGCCAGTGAAACTGAGATAAAAAAAGCCTACAAACGCCTAGCCATGAAATATCATCCGGATAAAAATCAGGATAACAAAGCTGAAGCTGAAGCAAAATTCAAAGAAGTTAAAGAAGCTTATGAAATCTTAACCGATCCACAAAAGAAAGCTGCTTATGATCAGTATGGCCATGCTGCTTTTGAACAAGGGCAAGGTGGCGCTGGTGGTTTCGGTGGATTTGGTGGTTTTGGAGGCGGTTCTGCATTTGATGATATCTTCAGTGATTTCTTCGGTGGTGGTCGAGGGCGAGGTCAAGCAGCATCGCGTGGTAATGACTTACAATATAATATTTCATTAACATTAGAAGAAGCAGCTAGCGGTGTAAGCAAAGAGATTAAAGTACCAACTTGGGTAAATTGTGATGTTTGCCATGGTCAAGGAACTGAAAAAGCTTCAGATGTTGTAACTTGTAATACCTGTCACGGTGCGGGTGTTGTGCAAATGCGGCAAGGCTTTTTTGCTGTGCAGCAAGAGTGTCCGACTTGTCATGGGCGTGGAAAAGTGGTTAAAAATCCATGTAAAAAATGTCATGGAGAAGGACGTGTTCAAAAAACTAAAACACTTTCTGTTACTATTCCTGCTGGGGTTGATACAGGAAACCGTATTCGACTTTCAGGTGAAGGTGAAGCGGGATTAAATGGTGCTCCAGCTGGTGACTTATATGTACAAGTACAAGTAAAACCGCATGCAATTTTTGAGCGAGATGGCACTAATTTACATTGCGAAATTCCAATTAATATTGTGTTAGCATCACTAGGTGGTGAGGTTGAAGTACCAACCCTGAATGGTAAAGTTAGCCTAACCATACCGGCAGAAACACAAACCGGTAAAATGTTTAGATTACGTGGAAAAGGTATTAAATCATTACGAGGCAGTGCTGTAGGTGATCTCTATTGCCATGTTGCAGTTGAAACACCAGTTAATCTAACTAGCAAACAAAAAGAGTTATTAAAAGAGTTAGGCGAAAGTTTTAAATCGGATAAAAACTCAAAACATAGCCCAAAAGAAAAAAGCTTTCTTGATAAAGTGAAGAAATTTTTTGGATAACATTCTTTATTGATTATACAATCGAGCCAAATAATGGCTCGATTTTTTTATTCTGCTTTTTTAAATAGTATTATTGCTGTTTTCAGATATCGTATATTTTTCTTTATTATTCAATATCCCTTATTGACATTAAACCATATCTTAATTAGCATATTAAATTAGTAAGGTGGCTAACTAATTTTATGGATATAAAGTATGCAGCTTGAAAATCGCTATTTATCTTTTTGCAATATTTTGAAGAAACAAAACACGGTAGATATAGAAAAGATCCGAACATGCTTTACGTTGTTATCTGTTGCTAATCTAATTGATATAGAGTGTGCCAAACGTCTCCAGAAATATCATCTCTCAGAAAGTCGATTAATTATTTTAGTTTTATTAAAAGAATACCAAGAATTATCTTTGCAAGAAATAGCTAAATTATTAGGGATAACTAAAGCTTCAACAACAACACTTGTTAGTTCTCTAATTAATGATCAGCTAGTATCAAAAAGAAATGATGACAATGACAAAAGAATTTCTATTATTTGTTTAACCCCAGCAGGAATGGATTTATTGACGGAAACGTTAAAAGAGCACAGTTTTTGGATAGAAAAAATAACTAATAATTTATCTGATAATGATGTTGCTATATTCAAAAAGGTATTAAGCCAAATTCATGAAAATGTATCAAGAAAGGAAATCGTTAAATGAAACTAATTGAAGATTTACAAAGGTTAAGACAAGATTTAATTACTCAATTACCCCAAGATGTACAAAATATTTTGGATAACTCATTAGCAGATATGTTAAGTGAAAAACTAGATAGTCATTCTTTACAATGTGGAGATATTGCACCAGACTTTTCACTAATATCAACTGATAATCAAGAAATCAATTTATACAAATTACTTGAAACTCAACCCGTAATTATTAGTTTCTTTCGAGGTAGTTGGTGCCCGTTCTGTGTAAAAGAATTAGAACATTTTCAAAATAATTTAGAGCTGATTCAGCAAGTTAAAAATATGCATTTTATTGCTATTTCACCGCAGAAAGCTTCAATTAGCGCACAGTTAAAACAAGAAAAATCGATGTCGATAACGATACTATCAGATATTAAAAATAACATAGCTAATAAGTTTGGTTTAGTATTCACATTACCTGAAAAAGTTAGAGAGTTATATAATAGTTTAGGTGCTAATTTATTGGATTTTAATGGCGATGATAGCTATACATTGCCAATACCAGCAACTTATTTAATTGGGCAAGATAAAAAGATTTATTTTGCTTATGTTAATGCTAATTATATGGAACGAGCTGATATATCCGAATTAATAAATGTATTAAACTAATAAAGATTTAAATTTATTTAATAATATAAAATGTTACTAATCTGATATAAAAAGGGATAATATAAAATATTATCCCTTTTTATATTAAATTTAATTAAAACTATAAAGTTACATTTTAATCGTGAGAACATACTTAATAATATGACGTTGTTGTTCTGCTGTGAGTGAGTTATAAGGTAACAGCTTGTGAAGATAAAGAAAAAAGATTTTATTGCTCAAGATCTGTTAGGGCGAATTTATCAACAATTAAGTTTTGTTAATCAAAAATTGCCTCCCGAACGAGAGCTTGCGGAAAGTTATGGAGTCTCTCGTCATACTATACGTAAAGCGCTAGAAAAACTGCTGCAAATTGGTATTATTTCGGTTCAAAAAGGTTCGGGTGCTTTTATTAATCAACAAGCTAAAAATAATCCTTTAATTTATAATTCGCTGACTGAAAAACATTATGATCAAATCAACTCTAAACTGATTTTATTTCGTAAACAACGAGTACAGTTGGAAGAAAAACAAACATTTAATCTAACTGATGATGAATATATTTGGGAGTTTCATCGTATTCGTTTTGTTGACGGTCGAGGTACCCAAATTGAGATTTCTAAGTTACCTTGTCGATATTTTCCTGATCTGAAACAAAAAAATATTGAAAACTCTATTCAACAATATGTATTAAGTAAAGGCTATGAGATATCCCATTATCTAACTCAATATCAAGCTGTTGCCATTAATCGTCAGGAATCTGAATTACTCAAATGCAAAAAAGGCATGCCAGCAATGAAAATTATTAATCGGTGTTTTTTAAATAATGGTGCAATTTATGCTATTAGTGAAATTATTGATATTCACTATACTTGTACTTATATTACACCGTTTAATAAACCTAATTTTGAATTAAGATTAGTTGATGATAAAAAGTAAATTTATCAATCAACTTAGGTTATTTAAAAAATATTCATTATCTTGATTTATGGGGTATGTATAACTCCATTGGGCAAGCGGCTTTGTGTCCATTCATGTGGTCGATAAACCACTGGATATTTATCTGCCTGAGCTTTATCTAGTGTAACGCCAATGCCTATTTTCTCTATTGGATATAAATAGCCTTGTTTGGCGGCAATAATACCTGGAAATACTGCCTGTGTATTTGCCGAATAAGGAATATATTCCTGAATTGCTGCATTATGTAAATGAATATTTAAATGAGTATTCACAGCTGCTCCAATTGGTGTCATATCAGGTGGGCAATGCCAAGCAACTCTTATCCCAAATGGTTGGCAAAAAGTAGCTAATTTTAATGCAGGTGTAATTCCGCCAATTTGTGAAACATGGCAACGAATAAAATCAATTCTACGTTGAATGATCAGCTCTTGCCATTCTAATGGATTATTGAATAGTTCACCGGTCGCTAAAGCAACTGAAGTTTGGTTACGAATTTGCTCCAGCCATTGGTTTTGATTAGGCGGTAAAATATCTTCAATAAAATATGGTTGATATTGCTCAACTTGTTTAGCAAAAGCGACTGCTTGATTAGGAAATAATCTTTCATGTACATCATGCAAAAAATGGATTTTATAACCATATTTTTCTCGTAACTTTTTAAACATCTCTAAAGTATTTTGCATATACTGATCTTGATCAAAGTAAGCACCACTACTTGACTGTTGTGGACTATGCAATTCTTCTGGTTTGCCACCGTAAAACCCTAACTGACAACGAATATGGCGATAACCTTGACTAATACATTGGTCAACTTGTTTAAAAAGTTCTGACAATGTTTCACCGGTAGCATGAGTATACACTTCTATCGCATCTTTTGATTTACCACCAAATAATTGATAAAGAGGCATATTCGCTAGTTTGGCTTTAATATCCCATAATGCCATATCAATACCAGCAATAGCATTATTAATGATTGGCCCATTACGCCAATAAGCATTAACTATTAACATCTGCCAAATATCTTCAATATGATTGGCATCTCGGCCAATTAGCAACGGTTTTAAATATTCATCAACAATGGTTTTTACGGCTAATGGGCGCTGTTGAAAAGTTGCACAGCCATAACCAATCACATCTTTATCTGTATAAATAATTACGGTAACAAGATTATGTCTATCAGGTTTAGTAATGATACATTCAATGTCAGTGATAAGGGTTGGTAACATAGGGTTAGTATCCTCTTTAAAATTTTTTCTTTTTATATAATTACCGATATTTTTCACATCTGTAAAGAGCAAAATATTAGTGAAAAATTATTGGTTCAAATTTGAATTAAAATTGTCGATAAAAAGCATACCAATTGAAAAATATAGTAAATTTCAGTGTTAAAACCCCTTTTTTTGTGATCTAGATCAAACTTTTCATTCTTGTATTGATAATTTAAAGTTTCTATTATTTTAATTAAACCAATTCTAGGGACGATTGAGGTTCTAATGAGTAAACAAGAAAGTATTAAAAAAATTATCGCTAATATTGGTGGTAAGGAAAACATTAAAAATGCTTGGCATTGTATGACACGTTTACGATTTGATTTAGTTGATCAAACCATGGTCAATTGGGATGAAATTAAAAAAATTACCGGGGTAATTGGTGCTCAATTTCAAAGTGATCAATGCCAAATTGTAGTAGGTACTCAAGTTAAAGTTTATTTTGACATTCTGGCTGATGAAATAGGATTACAAACGCCAGAAAATGATCAAGCTAAACAACTATCCAAAGAATCTGTCAAAGAACGTAAAGGCATTGTTTCTTTGTTTATGGATACGGTGTCTGGTGTTTTTGGTCCTATCGTACCGGCGATTGCTGGCGCGGGGATGATTAAAGGGTTACTTGCTGGTCTCATTGCGTTAAAAGTCGTTCCTAAAACCAGTGATACAGTTATTATTATCGATTTAATCGCTAGTGGTGTGTTTTACTTTTTACCATTTTTTTTGGCGGTTTCGGCAGCAAAAATATTTAAAACTAATGAGTATTTAGCCGCTGCAATCGCCGCTTGTTTGATGTATCCAACTTTAATTGATGCGGCAAAATTACTAGTAACTAATCCTGATGCTGCCAGTTTTTATTATTTTTTGGATATGATACCAATATCGATTTTTAACTATGCTGGTAGTGTTATTCCGATTATCTTCTCTGTACTGGCATTAAGTTATATTTATCGATTCGTTGATAAAATTATGCCTAATGTGCTCAAAACAGTTTTCACACCAACGGTAACTTTATTTATTGCTGGTTTATTGGCTCTTACCTTAATTGGTCCTATAGGTATCTATTTAGGTAAATTGTTAGCACTATTTATCCGTTCGCTATTTGATGTTTCTGCTGTGTTTGCTGGCGCTATTGTTGGCGCAATTCGACCGGTCGCTATTTTGACGGGTATGCATCATGCAATGACCCCTATAGCGTTGCAGAATTTTGCTGAATTAGGCTATGATATGTTGATGCCGATGATGTTTATGGCAAATATGGCCATTGCTGGTGCGACTGCTGCTATGTATTTTAAAGCGAAAAATAAGCAAGAAAAAACGGTTATTGTTTCTGCCGCAGTATCTGCATTATTAGGTATCACCGAGCCAGCTCTATTCGGTGTATTAACCAAGTATAAAAAAGCCTTTATTGCCGCAACTGCCGGTAGTGCGATTGCCTCCGCTTTTATTGCTTTATTTGGTGTAAGGTTATATGGCTATATTCTATCGAGTATCTTTAGTTTACCCGCCTATATTGGTCCATACTTTATCTTTGCAATATTGGGGGTATTAATATCAATTTGCTCATCGTTCATAATGGCTTATATTTTTGTTGGCAAAAAACAGGTCTAATTTTTAAATAACCTCATAACAGCCCGTGATATTACGGGCTTTATCGATCAGGTTATATCAAAAGTATGGCTTAATATTGCCACCTTTTCTAAAGGTGGTTAAAGAATTTTAATATATAGCATATCTCATCTTCAGGAATGATAATTTTATATTTTTCTTCAAAAACAACCAATTCATCTTTAATAATTGAATATTCATTCCTATATTTACGAATATAATTTTGTTTATCAATAAATTTAACTTTGCTCTGCTCGCCATTAATTATCTGTTCAAGCATACAAGCGATATGCATAACCAGTCCAATCAAAGTGTTATTTGATACTCTAATATTAAATTTACGGGTTATATTTTCATTAAAATGCTTAATATCTGTTAGTAAATCGCGCGGTTCAATATTGGATAAAATATTCGAAAGTGTTTTTTCGATTAAAGAGTAAATGGTTTCAATATCAATTAATTGCTGTAATTTCTTAATATTGTCCGGATAAATTAATGATGTTAAATCGAATTGACTTATTGAAGTATTAAAGTTAAATGGGCTCACTATAGCAACAATAGTATGACTTTGCTGAATTTCTTCGATTTCTTTAAATAATTTATCATCTTCGTGAGATAAACTAAGTGCAATAATGTCTAAGATATTTTGTCGGTATGAAAGTACATTATTTAATAAATCTATGGTGATATTGGTACTTTTATTCGGCACATTAATAATTAAAATAGCTAATTTTTTATTAACTAAACTCTCTTCTTGCGGTGCTGATACTGATGGCGCTTGATTAAGCATATGAATTTGTAAGACATTCTCATATACTTCTTCTAAGCCATATCCATTCATTGCATTTTGAATTGCCTCAATAACATGTAAAGTACTAACTAGTTGAATTGTTTTGGTTTTAATGTTACATTTTGCCTCTATCTCTTCACCAAAATTTTTTAAAGATCCCATATCAACCAGTAATAGCATGTCTGATTTATTTTTAGTTAATTGAATATGGTTAATAATTTTTTCGAGAATTTTTTGTGGCAATTCATCAAGTGGCACATCAAAAGCAAGTGCATATTCAATGTTAAGTAAGTCATGTGCTGTTTTCGTGATTGACGTTGCGGTTTTATCTCCGTGAGCAATAACGACAATTTGCACATTATTTGAAGGTAAAATAGGATTATTAGTACCATATATAAAAAACATGGCCAGATAAGCAGCTTCATCGATGGGCAGTGTCGTATCCATAATGTGTTCAATCATTGTGAGACAATCAAGTGCAGCATTAAATTGATTTGGATAATTCGTTCGGACTTTATTTAATTGCGGATGACTAATCTTTTGATTGCTATTTATTCGCTTTAATGTCTGTTCGATATGGTTAGCTAAACTATAATAAATACGGTTATTAAAGCTACACTGTAAACTGTTTTCAGCCTGTTCAATTAAGGCTTCAGTCAAACGTAATACTTTAGTTGAAATTATATTTTTCAGCTTATTCTTATCATATTTTTTAGTATTATTATAAATATAGGTATAAAAATAATCCTGAATCTCTTGTTCAATTTCTTCTTCGAGTTCGAAATTTCCCCTACCTTGTGTTTTTAATTCAGCGATTTTTCGATTTACGATATCGTAGATATCATTAGATTTATTATTTTCATATAGGATCTTATTATCTTCTCCCTGAAATATAATATTTTTTCGATTAATACCAATGATTTTATTCCACGTTTGGCGATGTTGTGTTTCAATCAATAATGCTTCACTGATATGATTTGGTAATAGTGCACTATTAATATAGATATATTCTGAATTACTGTAGGAAATATGTTTGGCATAGGCGGCTGCACAAATAAAACGAATATCAGCTTCAAGTTGCCCTATATTATTGGGACAGTTATAGCCTAACAAAGCGCGAAGGGCATTACTTGATACGACAATTTTTTCTTTTAATTGTGCTGATTCGGTATTAAAGAAATTTTGAATTAGATTAAACCTTTCCTCAAAAGTTCTTGCTCTTAAAGGCGGAATGGTTAAATTCATAGGAAAGCGACGAGTAAATGTTCGCAATAATGCTGAATTAGGATCTTCTGTCGTTGCGGCAATAATGCGAACTTGTGCGGTTCGTTCTACGGTATCACCTAGTCGTCTAAAAAGGCCTTTATCAATAAAAGTAAAAAATATTTCTTGTCCTTCTGGTGGTAAACGGTGAACTTCATCTAAAAATAACAGTCCGGTGTGCGCCTTTTCAACTAAACCTTCACGATCATCAATTGCACCACTATAGGCACCTTTTTTACAGCCGAATAATTGGGTTAAAAGTAGCTGTGGATTTGAAGCATAATCAGCACAATTAAAATGGACAAATGGCGCATCAGGACTAATTTTATTGACACTTTTAGCATAGTTATAAATCAGTTCGGCAAACAGTGATTTTCCAACCCCTGTCTCACCAGTAATTAAAATATTCATACCATGAGGAGGATAAAATATAGCTGCTTTAGCTTGTTCAATCAAAGTATGCAAACTGGTGCTAGATTCGATAAAATTTTTGAATTCACCAAATTTGAAATTTGGTTTGTTTTCGGTTTTTATCGAAGATTTAGCAATAGAATATTTGACTGGTTTTCCTTTATCTTTAACCACTTTTCCTTGCTTAATAAGCTGATTTAATTCGTGGCTAACATTTGCGCGAGAATAATTCAGTAATGTGGCAAGTTCAGAAGTAGTAACTCCTTCACTGTTTTTTAGCGTTAATTCCTGTAATTTTTGGAAAATAATCTCAATTCTTAACATTTCACATCCTAATGTGTTTTAGCAAATCCATTCTTCAATGTGTATTAAAACACATAAAAACACATTAGCAACTTAAAAAATTACTTATTGATTATTTTTAATTTATTTTGTTTTGGCACGGTTATTGCTGTTATCTATTACATGAAATATATCAAACTGAGGAAAAATTAATGAATGAGTATGAAGAGATTGTAATGCAACTAATTACTAATAGCGGTGATGCAAGAAGTCGCTGCCTAAGAGCAATTAGAGCTGCTCGTAAAGGTAATTTTGAACAAGCCGATAGTTTAATTGAAGAAGTAAAAAAATTTTTAGCCATTGCGCATAAAACACAGACTGAATTAATTCAAAACGAGATTCAGGGAAATCATATTCCTGTTTCGTTACTGATTATTCATGCTCAAGATCACTTAATGAATGCAATTTCAATGCGAGACTTAGCCATTGAAATTATAGAAATATTAAAAGATAAACAATTAAAGGGGTAATTAATATGACTTATAACATTATGCTAGCTTGTATGGGTGGATTCTCTACCAGTATGTTAGTCAAAAAAATGAAAGAGTCTGCGGAAAAGATGGGTATTGATGCCAATATTAATGCAGTAAGCGAAACTGAATTAGATCAATATGATGATCTGGACATTATTATGTTAGGGCCGCAAATAGAGTATATCTATGAAAACTTAAAAAAACAGTATGACATCCCGATAGTGGTTATTGACTCTCTTGACTATGGAACAATGAATGGTGAAAAGGTGTTAAAAACTGCCTTAGAAATTTTAGAGAAATGAATCAGCTAATAAGAGAGATTTTATTATGATAAATAATAAAGAAACACTAATGAGCTTTAGAGCAAAATTGCAAAAAGTTATTGGTTCTATTCAATCAAGTTATTCTGTGCAAGCTGTTTCAAGTGGCATGATGATGCTATTACCTGTCATGATGGTGGGCTCGATTGTTGCGGTTTTAAATAGTTTAAATATTGAATCTTATCAGGCAGTATTAGTGGCAACAGGATTAAAATCTGCTTTTAAAGTTGCTTCAGTAGTCACCATGAACGTGATTTCACTCTATGTCGTGGTAGCTATTGCCTATAAGATGGCAGAATTACATAAAAAAGATGGTATTTTAGCTGCATTAATGGGGCTAATGGCTTTCCTTTTTATCACTCCAATGAAAACCAACGGTATTGCAGCCATTGATCTTTTGTATGTTGGTTCAAGAGGAATGATTGTTGCGATGTTAGTAGGATTATTTGCTACTCGTTTTTATATTTTCTTACTTAATCGTAAACTAACGATAAAAATGCCTGAGTCAGTACCTGATTTTGTCTCAAAATCTTTTTCGAGTCTCATCCCCGCATTTATTATTGCCGTAGTATTCGCTCTAATTAATGCGTTAGTTGGTCTTACTGAATTTGATAATGTACATAATTTAATTTATTCCATAATTCAAGTACCGCTTCAAGGCTTAGGTGCAAGTTTAGCAGCAGCGTTATTAATTGTATTTTTAGCGGAATTTTTATGGTTCTTTGGTATTCACGGTTCAATGGCGACTTCGGCTATCTTATATGCTTTATTCTATCCTTTTGATATAGCCAATTTAGAAGCATTTCAAGCAGGTCAAGCGTTACCATTTATTGTCACAATGACATTTATTAATGCACAAAAAGGACCGCGTTATTTAGCATTATCTATTTTATTAGTACGCTGTAAGAGCCAACAAATGAAAAGTTTAGGTAAGATTGGCTTTATACCAGGTTGCTTTGGTATTAGTGAGCCTTACAAATTTGGTTTACCTATGGTATTAAATCCAATTTTATTTTTACCTTTAATTTTTGCCGGAACCATTAATGTGGGCTTATCTTATTTTGCTACATTGATTGGTATTATTCCTCGTGTTAATGGTATGCCTCTACCAACGGCTGGAACGCCTGAAATTATTAAAGGATTTATGATTGGTGGTTGGCAAATGGCAATATGGCATGTGGTATTATTGGTTGTTGCTATGTTGGTTTACTTTCCATTTGTTCGTTACATGGATAGACAAAAACTCAGTATTGAACAAGCGGCAACGGAGAAATAATAGATGCACAATAATATTATAGTTAATGCAGTTGAAAGATTAACACCAAGCCGTGTGCGTCTAAGTTGGCAATCACCAGCACAATCGCAAGAGGTAAAAATTTATTTGAGTGATAGTGCTGATATAAAAAATGCTGAAAAAACTGTACTTACTCAAACAACACAATCAAGCATTGATTTAGATATTCTTGATGATAAACGTTGCTATTTTATCCTTGATATTAATGGTCAAAATTATGTGACTGCAGAACGTGTTCTGCCATTGGAAGGTGCAAATAATTTTCGTGATATTGGCGGCTATAGAACTGGTGATGGTAAAACTGTTAGATGGGGTAATCTTTATCGTTCAGATCATTTACATAATTTGACAGATAAGGATATCGCATATTTAAATACGGCAAATTTTCATACTATTATTGATTATCGTAATGAAAAAGAATACAGCAAACAACCCAATCGCTTGTGGAATAATCAGCTAAATACATTTCGTTTAATTCCCGATGCATCTTCAGCAGAGTTAGCAGCTAAAGCTAGTAATGATCATGAAAAAATACAGGAGCTCATTAGTTTAAGCCAAAGCAAAAATGGCAAAATGGTTATTGATGGTTCTGGGCTAATTATGCAAGAACAAAATCGTGATTTTATCCGTAATCCTGAAACAGCCAAAATATATAGAGAACTTATTGATATTATTTTAGATAGCCGAAATTTGGCGATAGTACAACATTGTCGAGGAGGTAAAGATAGAACCGGTTTCGGTATAGCTATTATATTAGCTATTTTAGGCGTTGATGAACAAACTATATTATTAGATTATGCAATGACAAGTGAATTAAGGTATTCTCGTAATATGCGTAGAATGGAGAAATATAAAAAAGAGACCGATAATGCTGAAATTTTAGCTTTTTTGTATTCTATGATGGAAGCGCGTAGTAGTTACCTTGAAGCTGCATTTGATGAAATGCGTACAAGATTCGGGTCAATTGCGGGATATTTAACTAAAGCGTTAAAAATAACAGAAAGCGAGAGAGAAAAAATAAAACAAAATTATCTCTATTAAAAAAAATTAACCCAGTATTAAACTGGGTTAATCTAATTTATACTATTTCATACTCTGTAAATTACATTTTAGTAGTAAATGTACGAGCAATAACATCACGTTGTTGTTCAGCAGTTAGTGAGTTAAAACGAACTGCATAACCAGAAACACGAATTGTTAATTGTGGGTATTTTTCTGGATGTTGTACTGCATCTTCTAATGTTTCACGACGAAGTACGTTTACATTTAAATGTTGACCACCTTCAACTTTAATTGTTGGTGCTACATCTAATGGAACTTCACGATATTCGAATTGACCAAGTTCCGCAGTTGGGACGATTTGATCTTCTTTGTAAACTGATTTAGCAGCAACACAACGAGCTTCTTTGGTTGAATCATCTAATAACCAGAAAGAGTTAAGTAGTGCTTGATTGTCTGCTTTAGTAATTTGGATACCTGTAATCATTTTTAAATCCTCCTAATGGATCTGGACCTTATTGTCCTAAACTATTTAGGAGTAATATAGCACTTTCAAAATTTGATTAAAATCAAAAAAAGCTATTAATCTAATAAGTTTTACCGTTGATCGTATAATTTTACTCAATTTTTGCAAATAACTTTATATTTATTAAAAGGTAATCTTTTATTGTCACTTGCAATTTAAGTGATATTTTGATGATCTTATATTAAACAAGTTATTTTTATGCGTCTTTTTATTCGTTGAACGCTTATTTACTGTTGAATGAAGAGTACTTTTCTCATCATTGATTATCAGTAGGTTTATTGGTATTTTTAGGTATAATTAATATCATCAATAAATCCAGTGTTGAACTAGATAAAACAATTGTAAAGGTCAAATATGAGTAATCAATTAACATGGAATGATGTTATTGGCTCTGAAAAAGAGAAGCCCTATTTTCAACATATAATGCAGTTTGTGGCAACGCAGCGTGCGCAAGGTAAAATTATTTACCCACCCCAGCACGATGTATTTAATGCTTTTCGTTTTACTGCATTTAGTGACATTAAAGTAGTGATCCTAGGGCAGGATCCTTATCATGGTCCAAATCAAGCTCATGGCTTATCCTTTTCTGTATTACCTGGAATCAAACCGCCTCCCTCGCTTATAAATATCTATAAAGAGTTAGCAACTGATATTGAAGGATTCACGATACCTAATCATGGCTATTTAGGTTATTGGGCTACTCAAGGTGTCTTATTACTCAATAATGTATTAACAGTTGAAGCTGGTCAAGCTCACTCTCATGCCAAAATAGGTTGGGAAACCTTTACCGATCATGTTATTGCGGCAATTGATAAATATCTAGAGGGTGTTGTTTTTCTTCTTTGGGGCTCACCAGCACAAAAGAAAGGTCAATTTATTGATCGTCAAAAACACCATGTGTTAACGGCGGTACACCCATCGCCATTATCGGCTCATCGTGGATTTTTTGGTTGTAAACACTTTTCAAAAGCCAATAATTTTATTTTACAGCATGGTAAAACACCTATCGATTGGCAACCACGATTACCGGAAAAAGTTAATGAGTAGTAATAAGAAACGCCGTCCTGGCTTACAGGAAATTGCTAAATTAGTTGGGGTCAGCAAAATGACAGTAAGTCGCTTTTTGCGAGATCCTAAGCTTGTATCTGAATCACTTCAATTACAAATATCATCGGCTATTGATAAGCTCGGGTATATTCCTAACAAAGCTCCTGATATGTTATCAAATGCCAAAAGTCATGCTATTGGAGTTGTATTTCCCTCATTAACTAACCAAGTTTTTGCTGATATTTTAAAAGGTATTGAGATGGTTTCCGACGTGCAAGGTTATCAAACCATGATCACTCACACCGGATATAACGCTGATAAAGAAGAGTTACGAGTGCGTTCTTTGCTGTCTTATAATATTGATGGATTAATTTTGACGGAAAGGATACATAACCCAGCTACCTTAAAGATGATTGAAATTTCAGGTGTCCCAGTAGTGGAAATTATGGACAGCGTGTCGCCTTGCATTGATATGGCGGTTGGATTTGATAATTTCACAGCTACAAAAAATATGATTCATCGCATGATAAATAAAGGACGACGCCACATAGTTTATTTTAGTGCAAGACAAGATCAACGTAGTATCATTCGGCAACAAGGCTATGAAAAAGCTATGCAAGAGGCAGGATTAACGCCTAAAACATTAGCTACTAAAGAAGCCTCATCTTATGATTTGGGGGCGAGATTTTTACACCAGATATTAAAAGAATATCCATGTGTTGATGGTATTTTTAGTACCAATGATGATTTGGCTTTAGGTGTATTACTTGAATGTCAACGTATTGGTATTGAAATACCAAAACAAATTGCGATTGTTGGTTTTCATGGCCATAAAATTGGTCAGTATATGAATCCTAAATTAGCTTCCATTCATACGCCAAGAATTGAAATGGGAAAAATTGCTACAGAATTACTCTTGAAACGTATAAATGGTGAAAATATTGCTGAAAAGGTCATTGATTTACCTGTTGAATACCTTGATGGTGAAAGTTTGTAATCAATTTTAAAATCTTTTCTAAAATTTATATCATTATCACATTATTGATTAGGTTTGGATGGATTTCAGGTTTTCATGATTTGATATCTATGCTAAAATCGCCTCTCAGTGGTTATTTACACCTACTAATTAGATCATCAAAGAATAACACTGAGGCCCCCATGAAAATTGTTGAAGTAAAACACCCTCTAGTTCGCCATAAAATTGGCTTAATGCGTGAACACGATATTAGCACAAAAGATTTCCGAAACCTTGCCAGTGAAGTTGGTAGTTTATTAACTTATGAAGCAACCGCTAACTTACCAACAGAAACCGTAACCATTGAAGGTTGGTGTGGCCCTGTGCAAGTAGAACGTATTAAAGGTAAAAAAATTACTGTTGTTCCTATTCTACGTGCTGGTTTAGGTATGATGGATGGCGTATTAGAACACATACCTAGTGCAAGAATTAGTGTTGTTGGTTTTTATCGTAACGAAGAAACACTTGAACCTGTTCCTTATTTCCAAAAACTCACTTCAGATATCGAAGAACGAATGGCGTTAGTGGTTGATCCAATGCTAGCAACCGGTGGTTCAATGGTAGCAACTATTGATCTACTTAAGAAAGCAGGCTGTAAAAATATTAAAGTGTTAGTTTTAGTTGCTGCGCCAGAAGGTATCAAAGTATTAGAACAAGCTCATCCTGATGTTGAACTTTATACGGCATCAATTGATGAACGTCTAAATGATAAAGGCTATATTTTACCTGGGCTAGGTGATGCCGGAGACAAAATATTTGGCACTAAATAAAATCTCAATTTTTAGACCGGTTTATCCGGTTTTTTTATGTCTGCTATTTAATAATTAATTTGCTATTAGCAAAAAGAAGTTTAAGAAGAGAGGAAAACGTGGTTAAAATCAATAATGATGAAATTGAAAAGGATACTTCACCATTAAAACCAGCCTGGCAAGATATTTTTACTGGTGCTCAAATGCTGTTTGTCGCTTTTGGTGCTTTAGTCTTAGTGCCATTGTTAACTGGTTTAAATCCAAATGTAGCATTATTTACTGCCGGTATTGGTACATTGTTATTTCAACTTGCAACTAAAAATAAAGTACCGGTATTTTTAGCCTCTTCTTTTGCTTTTATTGCTCCAATTTCTTTTGGTGTAGCTCAATGGGGAATACCGGCAACTTTAGGTGGATTGGTTGCCGCTGGTTTGGTATTTATGTTTTTTGCTTTTCTGGTCAAAATTAATGGTAACAATGTTATCGATCGGATTTTACCGCCGGTAGTTACCGGGCCAATTATTATGGTAATTGGTTTATCATTAGCCCCCGTTGCAGTTGGTATGGCTATGGGTAAAGATAGTGGACTTCAAGCCGAAAATTATCAACTTATCATTATTTCCATGGCTTCTTTGTTAACGACTTTAATTGTTGCTATCTGGGCAAAAGGCTTTTTTAGATTGGTTCCAATTATTGCTGGTATAGTGGTTGGATATGCACTTTCATGTGCTTTTGGTATTGTCAATTTTCAACCAGTTATTGATGCACCATGGTTTAAAGTGCCTGATTTCACATTTCCTGAGTTTCAGTGGCAAGCTATTTTATATATGATCCCTATTGTGATTGCCCCAACTATTGAGCATGTGGGTGATATTATGGCAATTGGTGCTGTAACAGGTAAAGATTATACTCGTGAACCAGGTTTACAGAGGACATTGTTGGGTGATGGATTGGCTACTACAACAGCAGGATTTTTTGGTGGGCCTCCATGTATTACTTATGCCGAAGTTATTGGTGCGGTAACCTTAACCCGCAATTTTAAAACTCAGGTAATGACTTGGGCGGCGTTATGGGCAATCTTAATGTCTTTCATTGGTAAAATAGGGGCATTTTTAAGCTCAATTCCAACTGTCGTAATGGGTGGAATCATGGTGCTGTTATTTGGTTCAATTGCTTCGGTTGGTATTAATATTTTAGTCAAACATAAAGTCGATCTTTCTGTATCACGGAATATGTGTATTGTCTCGTTAGTACTAGTATTTGGTATTGGTGGCATGATCTTTGATTTTGGTTCTTATGCATTACAGGGTATTAGTTTATGTGGGATTTTAGCCATTGTGTTAAATTTAATCTTACCGCAACAAACTAAAACAAATAACTAAGATAAACATTCTGGCCGTTAATTATAAAATCGATTAATGGCTAATCATATTTCCTCTTTTTTACTACTCTATAAGATCTCTACGTTTTACTTAATAAATAATTATTTTAGTCAGCAAGCGCTAACTTTTATAAAAAGTATCCATAAATATAATAAGCCAACTCTGATCCAAAGCGTTGGGGATAACTTAATAACTATTATTTCTGCTCAATAAAATAATAAAACATATTTCATTTATAGTATGTTATTTAGAATAAATAAGTGAGTAATAACTTTTAAATAGTAGAGCTATTTTAAAAAAATTGAGGAACGGGGTTTTTGGATATGAAGGTCGATTCTTTTGATGGTAATAATAGTGATTTTTATAATTAATTTTCCATTAAGACTTTACGAAGCTTAACCAATAAAGTGGCTAAAAAAGTTGCGAGAAATTTTTCTATCTTTATACTACTCTAGTCTTTTAAGTAAAAAATTCTGACTGAATTTTTGCAAGTTTGCATATAAATTTAAATAAAAAAATATTAATTGGCGAGATCGTCTAGATGTACTGTAATTTCCAAAAGCCAATATGGGCAACATATATTTTAAATTCGTCAAAGTTGAGCTCCCAATATTCATTTTTTACTATATTTTGTTTTTTATCGAAATCAAGCAGAATTCTGCGGTTTTTTTTACAATCCTTTTGCCGTTCTTTTTTATCTCGGCGGATTTTATTAGGGTTAATAATGGTTGCTTTTATGCAACTATCCTTTTCTAGTCAAGCATTAACATCTGAAACATCAAATCTTATTCATGGTCATGCGCCTCATTTTACCTTTGATGGAGGAGGGACTCGTGTGACTAACACCGATAGCCTGCTCGGGATAACCCTCTCTAATGGAACTAAATACACTCCTACAACAAATAATTCATTTATTAAGCCAATCGAATTACCAAATTTAGGTGAAACGTTCGCTAATATCGACATGTTAGTGCCAACTGATACTTATTCAATAAATTTAAGTTCACTTATCGCAGAACCATATAATTATTTTGGAGATGATGATGGCGATGAGAATGTTACCGCTACTGGTTCTTTAACATTATCTATCGTAGATAAAAATAATCAATTGGTTGCACGTAATGCAATATTAGATATCTGTAAAGCGCCATACAAATTAACATTATCCAATACTGATGGCGCCTTAACTACTCGTTATGGCTTTCCAAATAGTAATACTTTTAACGCGAGTAATACAACTTATTATATCAATCCTAAAATATCGCCAAAAGTGTGTTTTGCTAAACCCAATTTATTATATGGTTCAAAAGTAACAAATATGGGGCATTTTGCAGGTCCTCCATCCATTTGGGATCCTGAAAATGGGTTTATTACCCAGTCGTTTGATTCGACCACTTATGGTTTAAACTTCCCAACGACAGGCGCCGATGGTTTATATTTTGATTTAATTATAGGTGGTGTTGCTCAACCCTTAAAATGGGAAGAGGTTGAACGCGAAGGTATTAAAGCAACGATGACACCAGATCCCTCAGGTACAAGTGTACGAGTTAAACTGACAGGTCCTGTTGCTACTGAGTGGGAATCAGATTCTCCTGATAATATATATAACCCTTCTTTGCCCCAGACTTTCGAGTTAGTTGGTCGAGACAGTAGTGATAATGAAGTGATTAAATACGGTTTCCAGTTAAAACAATGGTTCGTCAATCGAGGGCCTAAAAATTACAGCTATCAACAAATATCGTGGTGTGAAAAGATTGGTTATCGTATTACTGAAGTAAAGGATTTAACTAATGCAATTTGCCCATCAAATAATTATAGATGTCAAGGTTTTGTTGGTGCAACTCCTTCATCATCTGATGGTTATTATGAACGTAACATCGGTGCAGGTTTATTTGCAGAGTGGGGATCTATGGGTGATTACAATGCCAACTTTAATGACTTCCAAACCTCCCTTAGGTGGTACTGGACAGATGAGGTTCTCAACCAGGGCAATGATTATGATAAGAATTATCGGTATATAGTTTCTGCGAGATATGGTCATGTAGATTTAACAGGAAATTGGGGTGGCGGTGGAGTTAATCTTGTCTGTGTCTCTCATTAGCGGTTTAGTGGTATTGTAATGCGTAATCCATACGCCTAAAATCAAACAGATTTATTTTTGATAAATAAAAAACTCACTTATTTCTCAATAAGTGAGTTTGGTTTAATAGTAATCAACAACCGTTATTTAATTGGACGCATTGTCGGGAATAAAATTACATCGCGAATAGTATGACTGTTGGTAAATAACATTACAGTTCTGTCAATACCGATCCCTAAGCCAGCAGTTGGTGGTAGACCATGTTCTAATGCGGTGATGTAATCTTCATCATAGAACATTGCTTCATCGTCACCGGCATCCTTTTGTGATACTTGATCGGCAAAACGTTGCGCCTGATCTTCTGCATCATTAAGTTCTGAGAAACCATTACCAATTTCTCGTCCACCGATGAAAAATTCAAAGCGGTCAGTGACAAATGGGTTTTCATCATTACGACGAGCCAGTGGTGATACTTCAGCTGGATATTCGGTGATAAAAGTTGGTTGTATTAAGTTAGCTTCAGCCACTTCTTCGAAAATTTCAGTTACAACTCGACCTAATCCCCAACCTTTTTCTACTTTGATTCCCACATCTTTGGCAATTGCACATGCTTTATCAAAATCATCTAAATCCGCATTATTCGTTTCTGGACGATAATGACATATTGCTTCACGCATCGTCATTTTGATAAATGGTTTTCCAAAATCAAAAGTATGTTCGCCATACTGTACAACTGCATCACCAGTTACTGCGATAGCTAAACGGCGGAATAATGCTTCGGTTAATACAATTAGGTCTTTATAATCGGCATAAGCCATATACATTTCCATCATTGTAAATTCTGGATTATGTCGTGGTGATACCCCTTCATTACGGAAGTTACGATTAATTTCAAATACTCGTTCAAATCCACCAACAACTAAACGTTTTAAGTAAAGTTCTGGCGCAATCCGTAAGTACATATCTAAATCTAGCGCATTATGATGAGTAATAAATGGTTTTGCTGAAGCTCCACCAGGAATCACTTGCATCATTGGTGTTTCAACTTCCATAAAGTGGTTTTCAAGCATAAAGTTGCGAATTTCAGTCACCACTTTTGAACGAGCAATAAAGGTATCTCGAGATTGTTGGTTAGTAATTAAATCAAGATAACGTTGACGATAGCGCATTTCTTGATCGGCTAAGCCATGGAACTTATCTGGTAATGGGCGTAGTGCTTTTGTTAATAAGCGAATTTCTTGACAATGGATTGAAAGCTCACCAGTTTTGGTTTTGAACAAATAACCTTTAGCACCAACAATATCACCAAGATCCCATTTTTTAAATTGTTCATTATAGTAATTTTCTGGTAGATCATCACGAGTGACATAAAGTTGGATTTGTCCAGTTACATCTTGTAGTGATACAAATGATGCTTTTCCCATAATACGGCGCATCATCATGCGACCAGCAACAGTAACGATAATTTTATTTTCGATTAGCTCTTCGTTAGTTTTATCATCATACAATTTATGAAGATCGCTTGAGATTGCATCACGACGAAAATCGTTTGGGAAAGCAATGCCTTGTTCGCGAATTGCAGCTAGCTTTTCACGACGTATTGTAAGCTCATTGTTTAACTCTTCAATATGGTTTTGTTGCTCTTGCTGTGTTGACATAATATTACCTTTTATTTATCACCAAACAGGGTTATAAACCTGCTTTTAAGCTTTCTTCAATAAATTGATCTAAATCACCGTCTAAAACGGCTTGAGTATTACGGGTTTCGACGCCGGTACGTAAATCTTTAATTCTCGAGTCGTCAAGTACATATGAACGGATTTGACTACCCCAACCAATATCGGATTTATTTTCTTCCATTTGCTGTTTTTCGGCATTCTTTTTCTGCATTTCCAGCTCATAAAGTTTCGCTTTGAGCTGTTTCATCGCTTGATCTTTATTACTATGTTGAGAGCGATTGTTTTGACATTGAGTCACAATCCCTGTTGGCACATGGGTAATACGAACAGCAGATTCGGTTTTATTAACATGCTGACCACCGGCACCAGATGCGCGATAAACATCAATACGTAGATCGGCAGGGTTGATATCAATATCAATATTATCATCAATTTCTGGATAGACAAATACTGATGCAAATGATGTATGACGTCGGTTACCTGAATCAAATGGACTTTTACGAACTAAGCGATGAACGCCAGTTTCGGTACGTAACCAACCATAAGCATAATCACCAGATATCTTAATAGTGGCTGATTTTATGCCTGCTACATCACCATCTGATACTTCCATCACTTCGGTACTAAATCCTTTTGATTCAGCCCAACGGAGATACATTCTAAGTAGCATTTCCGCCCAATCTTGTGCTTCAGTGCCACCAGATCCAGATTGGATATCTAAATAACAATCAGCACTATCATAATCACCTGAGAACATTCGACGGAACTCTAGGCCAGCTAGTTTTTTTTCTAATTGTTCTAGTTCTAGACTTGCTTCATCGAAAGTATCTTGATCTTCAGCTTCAACAGCAAGTTCAAGCAAGCCTTCAACATCGTCAAGTCCTTGATCTAATGAATTAATGGTATTGATGATCTCTTCAAGCATTACTCGTTCTTTACCTAATGCTTGTGCTTTTTCTGGATCTGCCCAAACTTCCGATTGTTCTAATTCAGCATTGACTTCCTCAAGACGTTCTTTCTTGAGATCGTAGTCAAAGATACCCCCGAATCACATCTGTTCGCTCGGTTAATTCGGCTATTTTCGATTTGATAGGATTAATTTCAAACATATTATGTTGTTTTGTTAATTTTTAAGTTTTTTAATTAATCCTACATTGTAACGGATTTAAGTATAACTTAGCAATTACCAATTTGTTCACATCATTGATAATAATGTAAATGAATAATAAATAAAAAATGACGCATATTGCGTCATTTTTATAATGTGATATTTTTAAATGAGCTTATTTTTTCGCTTCTGCGTATAATTCAGCTACTTTATCCCAGTTAATCACATTCCAAAATGCACCGATGTAATCAGCACGGCGGTTTTGATATTTTAAATAATAAGCGTGTTCCCAAACATCAAGCGCTAAAATTGGTGTGCCAGAAACACCTGAAAATTTTTCACCCATAATTGGGGAGTCTTGATTAGCAGTTGAAACCACTTCTAGCTTATCATCTTTCAATACTAACCATGCCCAACCAGAACCAAAACGAGTTGCCGCAGCAGCTGAGAATTTTTCTTTAAATGCATCAACTGAACCAAAGTCTTTTTCAATAGCAGCTTTAAGTTCACCTTTAAGTTCAGTTCCAACTTTTAATAATTCCCAGAATAGAGTGTGGTTAACATGACCACCAACATTATTTTTAACACCAGTAATTTTGTCTGCAGGGACTTTGTCTAGATTTTTTAGTAATGTTTCAGGGCAAAAGTCTTTAACTTCGGTAGGTAACGATTCTAATAATGCATTAGCGTTATTTACATAAGTTTGATGATGTTTGTCATGATGAAGATGCATTGTTTCAGTATCAATATAAGGCTCTAAAGCGTCATAAGCATAAGGTAAAGGGGGTAATGTATAAGCCATGAAATTGCTCCTTTCATTTATTAAGTATTTTTAACTCATTTATACTGTCGAGTATACGGTCTATCAATATATCCCACAAACTATTGTTTAGATAGCTTATGACTATCTAATTTAATATCATTGCTGTATAATTTTTACACTTCGTTTGGTTGTGTTAAATAAGGTGTATACATCATAATTGCATGATTTTCACTAATGAGTTTTTCCTCTATTTGATTATCGAGCAAATGAGTTTTTCGTTGCCATATCTTATTGTGTCTAGTGTATCCGCCCCACCATTGTTGTTCAATAACGTGATCGGTTTCGAATATTTCATAGTGATAAGATAAAGGTGTATTGGCAAGCAGTTCACCATGTAAATATTCATCATCTAACCAAAGATTAAGTCGGTACGTTGTATTGGTTTTATTGAGTAATTGTAAATCGATATAGTTATAAGAAAGCGTTGCACCACAAGCAAATGGAATAGTACGGTTAACATCCGGAAAAACATCAAAACTATGACGCCATCGTTCAATAATGGTTAAATCTGAATGTAATACCATCCAGTAAATCAAATTGCCAAGTTGGCATAAACCACCACCAATATCTTTGCCGATTTGGCCATTATGTAATGAGAGACCTTCTAAAAAGCCGCGTTTCTTAGATGGTCGACCAACTTTTTGCCAAATTGAAAATCGTTGATTGGGCTTAATTATCGAACCGTCGAGCTGTTCAATTGCTAAGCGAAGGTTAGTAATTTTGTTATATTGCAAATACATATCAACATCTTTCAGTTGTCTTAACAATACCGATTGATGTTTTTTATGAGAATAGCAGCAAGTATTATTATTCTTATCAATTACGCTATAGGCATGACGGTTGCGCCACCAATCTAGTTTACGTTTGAGAATAAAATACTCCTTACCTAATTTTAACCTTAAATTACTGCGTTTTTTAGGTTTATCTACAATAGTGTTTTGCATACAACAACCATCCTAACTACTAAATTGCTTATTTTTTTATAAGTGATAAATAATTAAGGCTTAATTTATCTAAAAAGCCAAACAGTTTCTGATTCATTTCAGAATAATCATGGGAACGAAGTTGGCTAGGTGTATCAACAAAACGATATTTTGCTGCTTGATTAAGATCACTTTCTGAGTGAGCAATCAGTTGTTCAACAACATCTAAAGTTAACTCCATATGACATTGAAAACCATATACTAAAGGACCATAAGCAATGATTTGTCGTGGGCAGCCTTCACTATAGGCAATAATTTGTGCTTCTTGGGTTAAACCTGGCATGTCATTGTGCCAATGGCCGACAGCTAAACCCTTGCCAAAATCAACAAATAAAGGATTATTTTTACCTATTTCAGTTAAGGTGATAGGGAACTTACCGATTTCCTTTTCCGGACTATGACCATGTGGGGCTCCTAAAGCTTCACCAATTAATTGTGAACCAAGACAGACGCCAAGTACGATTTTTTTTGAATTGATAGCCGATAATATTACTGCTTGTTCCGCTAGCGAGTCAAAATGAGGGCACTCTTGTTTGGTTGTTGCTGGTGATTGTGGGCCACCCATAATAATCAACATATCAATATTATCTACATTGTTGGGAAGAGGTTCACCAAGATAAACACGAGAATAACTAATGGTATAACGATGTTCTTTAGCCCATTGCTCATAAGCTCCAGGAGCTTCGAAATCTTCATGAATAATAAAATGCAAATGCATTGGTAAATCTCCTTTAACCTAACTATTATCGATCAGAATACTCAATTGCCATTAGATGTGAATATGGAAAATTAAGCGCGATAATTATTATGAATCTTTTATTAAGAAAGACAATAGTAAAGATATCAATAGGCGATAAACAAATAAGTTATAGAGCAGAAGAATAATAGGCATAAAAAAATCTGCTTGAGCAGATTTCAACATTCGGAAAGTTGGCTCCTCCAACAGGACTTGAACCTGTGACATACGGATTAACAGTCCGCCGTTCTACCGACTGAACTATGGAGGAACCGAAATGTAGCGCGCATATTATAGATTTAATGACGCTATGTCAATAGTTAAATTGTTTAAAATGCGTTTTTTGTACCAGATTATCTCGATTATTATGCTTCAAGTATTTGGATTGTCTTGAATAATGTCTTTTGTCTGAGTAGTTGTTGTGGATGTGATCCTAGTTCTCCTTCAGGGATCGTTTGATTTAATGCTTGATAATATTTGATCCAATAAGGCAGAATTTGGCCTGTGGCTAAATCGCTAAAGTTCATAGGATAACGTTGAAAATAATCTTCACCAGATGGGTACTTGAAGGCATAAGTAATCAGTTCACTACAGTAAAACCCTTTATCATCTTCGCGAAAACTATGGTTATAAGGCAACCCTAGACAGGTTTGCACCCGCATTAATGCGTTTTTAATGACGGAATCATCATAAATGGTTGCTACTAGATTATATTGAGCGGTAGCTAAAAAATTGTTAAGGGGCTGTTGGATTACCCCATGTTTTTGAGTGGCTTCAATGACGATATTATTGCCAATATATAAACCAACATGGCTTATCTGATTGATTCTCTCCTCTGAGCAAAGCTGTGAACCAGAATGCGTAATCGCTTTATTAAATTCGCTTTCTTCATGCTGGGATTGAAAAATAATATCGCCAAGTTGCATTTTTATTGATGTTTTTTAGCGTGATGACGCCATAATGAAAACATGACACAAGTTGCGATGATAAATTTAAGTGCATCAACACCAACAAAAGGTAAATAGCCTACTTGTATCGCTTCGCTAAGGGAAATATGTAAATACCCCATTAAATAGACCACACCAAAGACAAATAATAACTGGTGAGCACAAGCAAAGGCAATTAAGCCTAACAGAAAACGACGATCGTAACCTTTTTCTGCTGCATATCCAGCTAAATAAGCACTAAATACATAACCATATAAATAACCGGCAGAAGGAGAAGCAAGTGCCATAATGCCACCACTACCATTAGCGAATAGTGGTAATCCTAATGCACCTAAAAATAGGTATTGAAGAATTGCTAGAGCACCTAATTTACGACCCAAACAAGCTCCGATCAGGAGCACGCCTAATGATTGTAGACTGAATGGTACCGGATAGGTTGGAATACTGATATTTGCGGCAACACCTAGTAGCAATGCGGCACAAGTTACTGCGCACAACTTGCGTTGCCAAGAAGATAAGTTAAACAGTGTATTAATATAAGTCGGATAGTACGATGTTAATTGTTGTTTCATTATTTTCTACCATTAAAAGCTAAATAGTAGCGTCATAATAATACAAAAACAAAGTATGTAAACTATTTTTTTATAAAATAGTTTACATTTTTTTAGGGATTTTGTTTTAAACTAAAAAAGGATTTGTCATTCGTTCATTGCCAAAGCTCGACATCGGACCATGGCCGGGAACAAAGATAAAATCATCACCAAGCGGAAATAGTTTATTTGTGATAGAGGAAATTAAATCGGCATGATTTCCTCGAGGAAAGTCGGTACGGCCAATGCTACTTTTGAATAAGACATCACCGACAAAAGCAATTTTATCTTTGGCATTGATAAATACGATATGGCCAGGAGTATGGCCAGGACAGGACAGAACATCAAGTGTAATGTTACCCACTTTAACTTGTTCCCCTTCAGTTAACCAGCGATCAGGTAAAAAACTATCCGTATAAGGAAAGCCAAATTGCATACATTGTTGCGGTAGTCCAGAGAATAAAAACTCATCTTCTTGACTAGGGCCAATGATCTTAACATTATAGTGATTAGCTAACGCTACGGCAGCGCCAACATGATCTAAATGGCCATGAGTAAGCAAGATTTGCTTGATATTTACGCCTAGTTTTTCCACTGCTTTTCTAAGCAGTTCAGGCTCTCCACCAGGATCAATAAAGGCAGCCTCGTTTGTTTTATCACACCAAATAATGCTACAATTTTCTTGAAAAGCTGTAACTGGAATGATCTGATATTGAAACATATAATTCTCCCTTAATTGCTTAGCGCCGATTCGTTAAATTTTTACCATCTTGTGTGTTTAGTTGCGCAAAAATCATGCTTGATAGCATAGTCACAATACCTAGTATAACAAAGGTTAATTGAAATGCGTGAATAGTAGTTGTTGAATTGCTGAATAATCTTACTAATACCGCACCAAAACCAGTGCCAAAGCTAATGGCTAATTGCTGATTAACCGCCATTAAACTATTACCACTGCTGGTGCTTTCACCTTGTAAATTAGCTAATGTTATACTATTCATTGAGGTAAATTGCATTGAATTGATTCCGCCAATGCAAAATAGCAAAATGCCTAATATTACTAATGGTGTCGCTAAGTTTATTAATGACATTAAAAGAATCAGAATTCCAGCTAAGATGGTATTAGCAACCAATACAAAACGGTAACCTAAACGAGCAAGAATTTGCGTAATAAAAAATCTGGTACAAATAGAAGCAATCGCCATGGGGACTAACATCATGCCAGCAAAAATTGCTGAATAACCAAAGCCAACTTGTAGAAATAGTGGAATAAGGAAAGGCACGCCAGAAATGCCCAATCGACAAACTAAATTACCGATAATACCAATTTTAAACGTTCGAATATTAAATAATGATAGTGGAAATAGAGGCCCAGATTTTTTTTGCGCATAGGTTCGATAAATAAATAAAAAAATCAGACTGATGATGGCAAGCGTTATTGGTAAATAATATTGTTGACCTTGATTTAAAGATTCGACACTAAGGGTAGCACTGATAAAAGTAATAACGATAAAAAGAAAACCAAAAAAATCAAAAGGCATATGTTTGCCTTTAATGTTAGGCATATACTTTAAGCTAATAAATACCCCTAAAACCCCAATTGGCAAGTTAATCAAAAATACCCAATGCCAACTTACCATATCGACTAGATAACCGCCTAAAACCGGCCCTAGTACTGGTCCGATTAATCCTGGAATTGTTGCGGTATTTAATGCCGCTAAAAACTCGTTACGTTTAAATGCTTTAATCAAAACTAAGCGAGAAACCGGTACCATCATTGAACCACCAATACCTTGAATTACTCTTGATATATCTAAGAAAATTAATGAATTGGATAAAGCACACAGTAATGAACCTATTGTAAAGAGTGATACTGCCAATACAAAGATATTTCGGGTACCAAATTTATCTGAAAGAAAGCCACTTACAGGAATAAACAGTGCTAATGTTAGTGCATAACAGATTACCGCTGACTGCATGTTCAGGGGGGATTCATTAAGATCTTTGGCCATAGTTGGCAAAGCAGTATTTAGAATTGAGGTATCGAGTGATTGCATAAAAAAAGCAAATGCAGCAATCCAAGGTAATATACGATAGACAAAAGGTGGTAATTGTAGTTCGCTATTCATTTTGTTCAGCCTAAAATTGATTGATATGCTGGAAGCAGAGGAATTTTATTAATCCTAAGATTATACTCTCATACTCATCGGGTATGATTGAGTAAGAGAGCTAATGAATGCTATTTTACAATATGCTCTGTTAATTGCTGGATTTTTTCTTATTTTTAACGGGTTTTCCTTGCCAATAACCAGCCAATAGTGAACCAGAAATATTGTGCCAAACAGAAAAGACCGCAGCAGGCAGTGCCGATAATGCTGAAAAGTAGGTTGTACCTAATGTTGCAGCTAACGCAGAGTTTTGCATACCTACTTCTAAAGACATAGTTCGACAAGTGGACTCGTCAAAACCAAATAAACGACCACCCCAATAACCACCAAGTAAACCAACACCATTATGAATAATGACGGCAAAGATAACGGTTATACCTACTTGAGCAATGAGAGCATGACTACCAGCAACAACTATACAAATAATTAATAAAATGCAAAGCATCGACAACAGTGGCAAGAAGCGTTCACATTTTTTTACCACAGGATATAAAAAGTGGTGGACAATCAAGCCTAAAAGAATAGGGACGAGAACAATTTGGACAATATGTACCAACATATCCCAAACCGGAACTTCAACGGTAGTACCAACTAACAATAAAGTGAGTAATGGGGTGACTACAACGCCAACCAGTGTTGATACTGATGAAATAGTAACTGATAATGCTACATCACCTTTAGCTAGATAAATCATTACATTAGAGGCGGTACCACTAGCAACACTCCCCACAAGAACCATGCCGACTAATAGCTCAGGTCGCATAGTGAATAGTTTAGATAAGATTAACGCAGTCACTGGCATTACAATATAATGCAGTAAAGTACAAATTATGACTGCTTTCGGTTTGGTGACGACGCGTTTAAAATCATCAATACTTAACGTCACCCCCATGGTAAACATGACAAACATTAATAATTGTGATGTATGTGGTCGCACAGGCAGGAAGGTATCAGGTGAAAAATAGGCTGCTATTGCACAAAGAATTGCCCATAAAGGAAATAATCGAGTTAATGAAATAATGGATTGTACAAAAAGTTGACTATAGCGCTGCGACATAAAATATCACCTTTTCTTGATAAATCATTAATAATTAAATGGTTATCTTTTGATTGGATTTGTAATTTCCATTCTATTAATTCTACAAAATAGCGTCAAGGTATTTGTTAAGATAGCGTTAATTATTTGTGAAGGCTGTTCTGTTCGCAATTGACTAAGAATATTAAAAATATCGACAATGTTTTCGGGGCGATTTATTTGTCCTTGGCGACCGCTTAATGGCATATCTGGAGCATCAGTTTCCAACACTAAACTTTCCAGCGGTAATTTTGCAATGGTTTGGCGAGTTTTATTGGCTCTGGTATAACTTATTACTCCACCAACACCAATATAATAGCCTAATTTAATAAATTGCAGTGCTTGTTGATAGCTACCAGAAAAGCCATGGATCACCCCACGACATGGCAAATTAGCTTGATGTAATTCATGATAGATAATGTCGTGTGTTTTGCGTGAATGGATTAAAACGGGTAAATCATAGCGCTTGGCTAATACTAATTGAGCTCGAAAATAATCTAGTTGCTGTTGCCAATCAACAGATTGGTCATAACGGTCTAAGCCAATTTCACCAATGGCAACTAATTTTGTAGGGTGAGTACTAACTATATCTGATAGTTGTTCAAGATCAGCCGGCGAGTGTTGATAGATAGGGTGTAAACCGAGTGCAGCATAAAGTTCACTATATTGCTCGGTGAGTTGTAATATTTGACTAAAATGTGTTGCTGATACAGCAGGAATAATTAAGCTATTAATTTTAGCTTGGCGAATATTATTGATTGAATTCTCGAGATCGGTAACAAAAGCAGGAAAATTGAAATGGCAATGCGTATCGATAAACATAGTGCCTCCTATTCTTCGACTTGATGTAATAATATCGGCAATAAATATCGCTGAGCAAACTGTATTATTTGTTCTATTAGATCATCGGTTAATTCGGGATAAAGCCTTGCGTAATAACTATCACATTCTGCGGTAAGAAATTGGCCACCTTGCCAAGTGGTTAATAATTTGCTTATTGCTTTTTCACTGAGTTCAATTTGTCCAGTTTTTGGATTATATGCAGCAAGCAACCAGCTCCATGCGCTTTGTAATGGCATTAATAGTGGTTGGTTGACACCTTTTATAAAACCTTCAACGAGATCCGTTAATAGGGTTAACGCTTGTGGGGCATCAATGTGTAAAAATCGCCATTGGTTGTCTTCTCGGCCATATAAGCGACTTTGGCTGTCGGTTTTATCCCAATTCAAAATACAATAAATTAAGTGATCAATCCATAATGAAATACCATCACGAATCGAGAGTTTAGCTGGGCGCCAAGTTAAAAGACCATCTGCTTGAATGTGGGTTAGCCAACCTTGTAATTGATAATGTTGTTCATCTATCGAAATAGTTAAATTTACCTCTAAGGTTGATGGATTAGTTCTCTCTTCAATGATTTTATTGGCTAAAGGTTGCAGTGCTTCACACAATTCATCATAAATAATCTCACCAAATGCACCGTCTGGTAACTCACCAGTTAGCTTAAGCCGTTGGTAAAAGTTATCACAGCCTTGCGAGTCCTTAGCAATCATTTCATTTAAAATCTGTAGATTAAGTTGATAGCGTTTTAAGTTATCTAGGCTAAAGTTTTCAGCATCGGGCAAGGTGTTATCTAAATAATTAACATAAAAATTAAAGCGTTTTTGTAAGAAAAACCGAATAGAGTGTTGATAAAAACGTTTTAATTCATCTAGATTGATATTATCTACAATGACTTTGGTAATATCGCTGATAAATGATTGGGTTTCTCCCGCTTTTAACGCGGCAGGTAACCACTCATCAGCATAACTTTTAGGTTCATTTAAGAAATTTTGTGGATTAAATGGTGTGCGAGTATGCAACGTTCTTAAGTTATCAATTAAAGAATTGTTTTTATCTGAATCTTTATCAGTAGCATCATGATAATACTGCACAATATAATCCCAAAGCTCATCGACTAATACTGATGGATAACGTTCGCTATCATCTTTCATATCTCGACCTATATAACTGATATAGAGTTGATCTTGTGCAGATAAAATAGCTTCTAAAAACAGATAGCGGTCGTCAATACGTCGACTACGATCTCCTCGACGAGGGTTTTGAGCAATTAAGTCAAAATCTAAAGGTAAAGATGTTCTTGGATAATCACCATCGTTCATACCTAATAAACATACTAATTTAAAAGGAATCGAGCGCATTGGCATCATAGTACAAAAGTTTATCTTACCGACTAAAAAACGATGGGCTAGGTGATTTTGCTCCAATCGTGATTGCATCGCATCATGTAAAATAGTTATTGAAATTTGATCGATAAAATTAGCATTTAAACCACTGCTAATCAGTTTTTGCCACTCTTCTTGAATCATTAATAAAATTGATTCACGTGAGTCATTACTAACAAAAAAATCATTAATCAGTTCAATACAGCAGCCTTGCCATTCAGTTAATGGCTTGTCTTCACTGAGAATGGTTAACCATTTACGTACGGATTTTATAAATTCTGCTAACTGACCAATTAATTCAGCATCTAAGCCGGTAGCACCATCATAAGCTAGTATCTGTTGCCAACCACCTTGTTCACTATTCATGGTATAACCAAGTAATAACCGTTCAAGGCCAAATAGCCAGCTGTGAGCATTTTCTAGACCAAAACGAATGCCTGATTCAATAATCCAAGTATGTAATAAAGTTAGTTGTGACTCACTTATGGCAAACTTTTCAGCAATGGCTGGAATTTCAAGTAGATTAAATAACTCTTCAGCGGTAAAGCGGCTTTCAGTAAAGTTTAAGATAGCAAAAAATCCTTGCACCATTGGATCAATGTTACGAGCTTTTTGATCGGAAATTGTGAATGGTAAATAGCGTTGTCCTTCAGCGTTACCGAATACTGACCGAATATAGGGTACATATTTATCAATATCTGAAACCATGATAATACAATCACGTAATTCGAGTGTTGGATCGGCATCAAATGCAGATAATAGATAATCATAAAGTACTTCGACCTCACGCTGTTCGCTATGGCAAGCGTGGAAGGTTACTGATCTATCTGTTTTCTCAATAGGTGCTTTTACATCACTGGTTTGATAAAGTTCTAAAATATCTTGCTGAATTGAATCTAATAAACATTTTCGCTCATGATCGACAAAAATATCAATATCTTGTTTATTATTGAATTCCTGCAATAAAAATAGGTTATCTCGTCCTAATTTACCCCAAGATGTTAATAATGGGTTAGGAATATTATCAGGTGTATTTTGGATCTCTAATAGCTGTTTTTCTACAATATCGCCCCAATACCATTTGCAAGGATTATTAAACATTAAATGGACATCAATGTGTTGACCAAGTGCTGATAATAATGATAAATAAATTGGTGGTAGTGAGGTAATACCAAAAATATAGACTCGTTTCGGTAACGATTTTAATCTTGTGCGATCGAAATCATTATCTAACAAAATGTCTAACATTTGCTGATAGATATTGGCACGATGATAAGGTTGACTAATTGCAATTAGTTGTCGCCATAATTCAGATTGCCAGATTTCATCAGGATGATGATTTAGTTCAGCTACCGTTTGCTTGCTTTCCCATTTGGCTAACCAGTCAGGGCGATAAACTAAATATTGGTCAAATAATTGTGCGATTCGAGTCGCTAGTTGATACTGTTTTCGTTCTTCTTTATCAATATTAAGATAATGTTTAATGGTATCAAATTCAGGTCGCTCGATAATTTTTGGCAATAGATAATACAAACGCCAAGTCATTGATTCGACATTATAACTATTTTCCTGAGGTGAATTAGGTAACAGAGTTTGGTATAACTGCCAGATAAATTGGCTTGGAAAAAGAAAATCAACATTAGCAACTATCCCTAGATCATTGGCTAATTCAATTTGTAACCATTGTGCCATACCTTGACTTTGCACCATAACCATATCAGGCATAAAAACCTGTTCTAGCGGATCTCTGCGCATTAATTCGCTAACGAGTGATTTGAGTAAATCGACTTGATTAGAATGATAAATGGTGAACATAGTTACATTAATATTAATAGAATTAATCAGATTATCGCTGATTGCTATTAATAAATCTAGCCATGATTAAATAGTAACTTTTTATAACTAAATAAAATGCCAATAGTTTATAAAAATTTTGAGGAAAGGGGTTTTTCAGAGGTAAAAATTACGCCTTTTAGGTAATGATAATTCAAATAGTCGTTCAGTAAATAATAAAAAAGGCTACAATTTATTAATTTGTAGCCCTTTATTGCCTAGTTTAGCTATCAATATCCTTATTGACCTATACGGCGAGTTAACTCAATAACTCGTATTTTTGCTAAGGCTTTAGAAAGTTCAGCAGATGCTTGAGCAAAAGACATATCATCGCTAGGATGATTAATGTGTTCTTGCGCTTGTCTTACTGCTTCTTGAGCCCTTGCTTCATCCAAGTCTTCACCACGAATGGCGGTGTCAGCTAAGATTGTTACCATAGTTGGTTGTACTTCTAAAATACCGCCAGATAGATAAATAAACTCTTCTTCACCATCGGCTTTAACAATCCCGACCATTCCCGGCTTAATGGTTGTCAGTAAAGGCGTGTGACCAGGATAAATCCCAAGTTCACCTTCTCGTCCTGTGACTCTGATTCGCTGAACATCACCTGAAAAAAGGTGAGATTCAGCACTAACAACTTCTAATTGATAGGAAGTTAGTGCCATAATGCTCTCTCCGTTCTATAAATCTCTTAGAGAGATTTCGCTTTCTCAATCGCTTCGTCGATTGAACCAACCATATAAAATGCTTGTTCAGGAATATGATCATAATCACCATTCATAATACCTTTAAAAGCGCTAATTGTGTCTTTTAATGGTACATATTTACCTGGTGAACCGGTGAACACTTCCGCAACGAAGAATGGTTGAGATAAGAAACGTTGAATCTTACGTGCACGAGCAACAGTTAATTTATCATCTTCTGATAATTCATCCATACCAAGAATTGCAATGATATCTTTTAATTCTTGATAACGTTGAAGGATTGACTGTACGCCACGAGCACAATCGTAATGTTCTTGACCAACTACAAGTGGATCTAATTGACGACTGGTTGAGTCAAGTGGGTCAACCGCTGGGTAGATACCTAATGATGCGATTTGACGACTTAATACGATTGTTGCATCCAAGTGAGCAAAGGTTGTTGCTGGCGATGGGTCAGTTAAGTCATCGGCAGGTACATATACTGCTTGGATTGAGGTAATTGAACCTGTTTTAGTTGAGGTGATACGTTCTTGTAATAACCCCATTTCTTCTGCTAAGGTCGGTTGGTAACCTACCGCAGATGGCATACGACCTAATAGTGCAGATACTTCGGTACCGGCTAAGGTATAACGGTAAATATTATCGATAAATAATAGTACGTCTTTACCTTCATCACGGAATTTTTCTGCCATTGTTAAACCAGTTAACGCTACGCGTAAACGATTTCCTGGTGGCTCATTCATCTGACCATAAACCAATGATACTTTGTCAAGTACGTTTGATTCTTTCATTTCATGATAGAAGTCGTTACCTTCACGAGTACGTTCACCTACACCAGTAAACACTGAGTAGCCTGAGTGCTCGATAGCGATGTTACGAATTAATTCCATCATGTTTACAGTTTTACCAACACCTGCACCACCAAATAGACCAACTTTACCACCTTTTGCAAATGGACAAATTAAGTCGATAACTTTGATACCAGTTTCAAGTAATTCTGTTGAGTTAGCCAACTCTTCGTATGTTGGTGCTGCACGGTGAATTGCCCAACGCTCTTCTTCACCAATTGGACCTGCTTTATCAACAGGATCACCTAGTACGTTCATAATACGACCAAGTGTTTTAGTACCTACGGGTACTTCAATACCGTGACCTGTGTTTACTACTTTAAGTCCACGTCTTAAACCATCAGATGATCCCATTGCGATACAGCAGACAACGCCACCACCTAATTGTTGCTGAACTTCCAGAACTAATTTTTCAGTGCCAGTTTCCACTTCTAATGCATCATATACCTTCGGTACTGCATCTTCTGGGAATTCGACATCAACCACCGCACCGATGATCTGGACAATCTTTCCAGTAGCCATTTTTAATCCTCTACGTCTTTTTCTTAACTATAAGCCAATATTTAGCACTAACCTGAAACAGCAGCTGCACCAGATACAATATCAATTAATTCATTTGTGATCGCACCTTGACGGGCTTTGTTATACACAATTTGTAATTCATTAATTAAATTTGCACCGTTATCGGTTGCTGCTTTCATGGCCACCATTCTTGCTGCTTGTTCACTCGCTAAATTGTCAACCACCGCTTGATAGACTTGTGATTCAATATAACGACGTAAAATCACATCTAATAATGATTTTGCATCAGGCTCATAAATATAATCCCATGATGAAGCTTTAAGTTCTTTATCTTCTGAAGCCGGTAATGGTAATAATTGCTGTATTGTTGGCTTTTGCGACATAGTATTAATAAACTTATTGGTTACAATATATAGTTTATCAATTTTACCGTTGTCATATGCCTCAAGCATTGTTTTTACCGGACCAATTAAATCAGATAAAGTTGGTTCATCACCTAAATTGGTTACTTGGGTTAAAATGTTGGTTTTTACTGAAGAGAAAAACGAAACACCCCGAGAACCAATTAAAGCAACATCTGCTTCAACGCCTTTCTCTTGCCATGCTGACATATCAGCAATAACAGTTTTGAAAAGATTGATATTTAATCCACCACATAAACCACGATCGGTTGAAATGATAAGATAGCCAACTCGCTTAACATCCCTTTCTTCCAGATAAGGATGCTTAGTGCCTATTTGAGCTAACGCTAAATGTCCAATTACTTCACGAATCATTTCAGCGTATGGACGACTAGCCGCCATTCTATCTTGCGTTTTACGCATTTTAGAATTAGCTACCATTTCCATCGCTTTGGTGATTTTTTGCGTACTTTGGATACTGGCAATTTTCGTTCTAATTTCTTTTGCATTAGCCATTTGTTACCTCACCCTTACCAAGTTTGAGTTGATTTAAAGCTTTCAAGCATTGCTTTTAACTTGTTTTCAATCTCATCATTGTAATTGCCTGTTTCGTCGATTTGCTTAACAAAATCGGCATATTGACTATGGGCATAAGCAAGAAGTGCTGTTTCAAATGATAATACTTTAGCAAGTTCAACATCTTCAAGATAACCACGCTCCGCAGCGTAAAGTACAATTGATTGCTCAGCAACAGTCATTGGCGAGTATTGCTTTTGTTTGAGTAATTCAGTTACTTTTTCACCATGGCTTAATTGGTTTCTTGTTGCTTCATCTAAGTCAGAGGCAAATTGTGAGAATGCTGCTAATTCACGATATTGTGCAAGTGCAGTACGAATACCACCAGATAATTTTTTCATTATCTTAGTTTGTGCAGCACCACCAACACGAGAAACCGAAATACCAGGGTTTACCGCTGGACGAATACCTGAGTTAAATAAACTAGTTTCAAGGAAGATCTGACCATCAGTAATCGAAATTACGTTTGTTGGTACGAACGCCGAAACGTCACCAGCTTGAGTTTCGATAATTGGTAATGCAGTTAATGAACCAGTTTTACCTTTTACTTCACCTTTAGTGAATTCCTCAACATAAGCTTCGTTAACACGAGCTGCACGTTCAAGTAAACGAGAGTGAAGATAGAATACATCACCAGGATATGCTTCACGTCCAGGTGGACGACGAAGTAATAACGAAATTTGACGGTAAGCAACCGCTTGTTTAGATAGATCATCATAAACAATTAATGCATCTTGACCACGATCGCGGAAGTATTCACCCATGGCACAACCCGCGTAAGGTGCTAAATATTGTAATGCAGCTGATTCAGATGCTGAAGCTACAACAACGATAGTATTTTTTAATGCACCATGTTCTTCAAGTTTACGTACTACGTTTGCAATAGTTGACTGTTTTTGCCCAATTGCTACATAGATACATTTTACACCCGAATCACGTTGGTTAATGATTGCATCGATTGCTAATGCTGTTTTACCTGTTTGACGGTCACCGATAATAAGTTCACGCTGACCACGACCAATTGGAATCATTGAGTCGACGGCTTTATAACCTGTTTGTAATGCTTGATCGACTGATTGACGCTCGATAACACCTGGTGCGACAACTTCAACCGGCGAAAATCCATCATGTTGAATTGAGCCTTTGCCATCGATAGGTTCACCAAGTGTATTGATAACACGACCTAATAAGCCTTCACCAACGGGTACCTGTAAAATACGGCCAGTACATTGTACTTTCATCCCTTCCGATAAGTCTTCGTATGGTCCCATAACCACCGCACCGACTGAGTCTCGTTCTAGGTTTAATGCCATTGCATATCGATTACCAGGTAATGCAATCATTTCGCCTTGCATTACATCGGTTAATCCGTGAATTCGAAGAATACCATCACTTACTGAGATGATTGTTCCTTCATTGTGAGCATCACTCACAATATTGAACTGAGCTATCCGCTCTTTAATTAGTTCACTTATTTCAGTTGAATTTAGCTGCATTATCAGTCCCCTTAAGACTGTAGAGCGTCATTTAAACGATTTAAACGCCCTCTGATACTACTATCAATAACCATATCGCCCGTACGAATAATAAAACCAGAAATGAGCGATTTATCTATATGACATTTTAGTTTTACTTTTCGTGATAAACGTTTTTCGACAGCGATAGAAATTTTATTAAGTTGTTCGCTAGTTAGCTCATTAGCCGAAATGACATCAACATCTGCTTGAGCATCTTTATCTAAACAATATTGTTCAAACAAAGTTAAAACTTCAGGAAGAAGTGATAATCGTTTGTTTTCAGCCATAACTTTAATAAAATTAGTGCTAAACTCATCTAATACATCTTTACAGATATTGATGAGTAAGTTAGCCACTGAATCAGTTTTCATGTCAGATGTTAAGATACTTCTTATTTGAGCATCTTTGCTCACTTCAGATGTTAACACCAACATTTTGTGCCATGATTCGATGCTATTTTTTTCAACAGCAAAGTCGAAAGCGGCTTTAGCATAAGGGCGAGCAATCGTAATTAAGTCAGCCATTGCTCTATTCTCCTTATAGTTCAGCTACGAGTTTATCAATGATGTCGCTGTTAGCGGCTTCATTAACAGAACGTTCAATAATTTTTTCTGCACCGGCAATAGCGAGTGTAGCGACTTGTTGTTTAAGCTCTTCTCTAGCGCGTTTGCGTTCAGCTTCTACTTCGGCAAGTCCTTGAGCAACAATACGTTCTTTTTCGCGGATCGCTTCTTGTTGTGCTTCTTCAAGAATGATAGCTTTGCGTTTGTTTGCTTGCTCAATAATTGCATTAGCCTCTACCTTAGCCTGTTGCATTATGTCAGATGTATTTGCTTTGGCTAATTCCAAATCTTTTTTTGCTGTTTCTGCTGAAGCAAGACCGTCTGCTATCTCTTTTTGGCGTTTTTCAATCGCATTAATAACAGGTGGCCAAATAAACTTCATGCAGAACCAAACAAACAATACAAATGTAATTGCTTGGCCGAGGAGAGTTGCGTTCATATTCATGAGACGATTCCTCTTAAAAGTTTATTAACCGGCAACAGCAAAAATAACATAAAGTGCAATACCCACACAGATCATTGGAATTGCATCAACTAAGCCCATAACGATAAAGAATTGGGTACGTAACATAGGCATTAATTCTGGTTGGCGAGCAGCACCTTCTAAGAATTTACCACCTAATAAACCAATACCAACTGCACCACCGATTGCAGCTAATCCCATCATTAAGCCTGCGGCTACATATAAAATTTCCATTATATACTCCAGTTTATTATCAAAAAAATTTAAAAATTAATGATCTTCTGTTGCCGAAGCCATCGCTAAATAGACAATCGTCAACACCATAAAAATAAATGCTTGTAAGGTAATTATCAGAATATGGAAAATAGCCCATGGTAATGATAATACCCATTGTGACCACCAAGGTAATAGTGCTGCAATTAAGATGAAGATAAGTTCACCTGCATACATGTTACCGAAAAGTCGTAATCCTAATGAGACAGGTTTAGCTAATAAACTAACAAGTTCTAGGACTAAGTTAATTGGTGCAAATGCCCAATGATTAAAAGGATGTAAAGTATATTCTTTAATAAAACCTGTAATCCCTTTATATTTGATTGAATAGAAGATGATAAGTGCAAAGACACCTAAAGACATTGACATGGTAATACTAACGTCAGCTGTCGGTACGACTCTTAAATGTGATAAACCTAAATATTGCCCAGCGTAAGGTAGGAAATCAACGGGGATCAGATCTAGTAAGTTCATTAAAAATACCCAAATAAACACAGTAAGCGCTAAAGGAGCAATAAGTTTATTTTGGCCAGTAAACATGTCTTTGACGGTATTATTGACAAATTCAAAGATCATCTCGACTGCACATTGAAGTTTACCTGGTACGCCACTCGTTGCTTTCCTTGCAACACGATGGAAAATCCATAAAAACAGCACACCAAGTAAAATTGAAAAGAACAATGAATCAAGATTAAAGGTCCAAAAACCAGAACCGACTTGCAAGTTCTCTAGATGGTGTTTTATATAAGCTTGCGGTGAAGCTGGAGAGGAAACTGCCATATAACCCTCTTACCTATTTCTAAAAATAAAAACTACAGCTTGTTATATTTTTTACCTTAAAAGGTATAAACAATTACTGCAATAACCGAAGCTGTTATTTTAAACCTAATTGCCTATATTAAGTCAACAACTGATTAAAAAAATAAAGAATTTAGACACTTTTTACTAATTTTGCGTAAAGAATAACAGCTTTAATAGTCACTTTATTAGAAATAATTATCACCAATAGCCTAATTAATGAAGAAAAAATAGGCTAATTTGATTGTTTAACCGCATCAGCAATTTTTTCAGCAAGTTGCTGAACTTGTGATCGATTGCTACCTTCAACCATCACTCTAATAAGAGGCTCTGTACCTGACTTACGTATGAGTACTCGTCCATTATTACCGAGTTGTTGTTCTGCCTGTGCAATGGCTGATTTGACCTCAGGATTCATTAATGGATCATTTTTACCAGAGAAACGAACATTAATTAATATTTGAGGTAGCATTGTCATACCACTACATAAATCAGCTAATGACATATTATTGCGTACCATGGCAGCTAAAACTTGTAAGCCAGCAACAATACCATCACCGGTAGTCGTTTTATCTAGATGTAGAACATGACCTGAATTTTCAGCGCCTAATCGCCAATTTTTTTCAACTAGCATTTCAAGTACATATCTATCGCCGACTTTTGCTCTTACAAATGGAATTCCAAGATTTTTAAGGGCGATTTCCAGTCCCATATTACTCATTAGCGTACCGACCACACCACCTTTAAGCTGACCCTGTCTTAATGCTTCTCGAGCGATGATATAAATAATTAAGTCACCATCAATTTTATTACCTTTATGGTCAACCATAATAATACGATCGCCATCACCATCAAGAGCGAAGCCTAAATCGGCTTTTTCATTGATAACTTGCTCAGTTAACGCTTTTACATCAGTGGCACCACAATTTTCATTGATGTTAACGCCATCAGGATCACAGCCAATTTTGATCACTTTGGCGCCAAGCTCACGCAATACTTTCGGGGCAATGTGGTAAGTGGCTCCATTTGCACAATCCACCACAATTTTTAGGCCTGATAAACTTAAATCGTGATCAAAAGTACTTTTACAAAACTCAATATATCGACCTGCAGCATCGGTTATTCGACTGGCTCGACCTAACTGTTTTGATTCGACGCAATCGATCTCTTTCTCTAGTTGTGCTTCTATTTCTAACTCAATTGCATCATCAAGTTTGCGTCCTTCGTTTGAGAAAAATTTAATGCCATTATCATAGAAAGGATTATGTGAAGCAGAAATGACTACACCTGCATCAGCACGAAATGTACGAGTTAAATAAGCAATCGCCGGTGTTGGCATTGGCCCAGTAAATGCAGCTGCTACACCCGCCGAAGCAAATCCTGCTTCTAATGCTGATTCCAGCATATAGCCTGAAATGCGAGTATCTTTACCGATGATGACTTTTTTTACACCATCTTTAGCCAGTACTCGCCCAGCAGCCCAACCTAATTTGAGAGCAAAATCAGGTGTTATAGGATATTCTCCAACTTTTCCACGAATACCATCTGTCCCAAAATATTTCCGATTAGACATGTTATTTCCTCATACAGAATTTTTATTTAACTCATTGCCAGCGTTATAATGTTAATGTTAGTGCTATTTTATAAAAGTGCTTAGCTAAACTATTCTCGATTATCGTTAGCAAACTTCAATAACACTTGGCTTTCTTTAATAAAACGCTCGGCATAATTACCAAACCATTTGGTTACTTCATTAAAATTCTCAATGAATTTTGTTTTATCTCTTTGTTCGATTAATTCAACCATTTGCCCAAAACATTGATAGTAGCGTTTAATTAATTCAATGTTGGCATCTGACGCCATGATGATATCGGCATAAAGCACTGGATCTTGAGCAAATAATCGGCCTACCATCATTAACTCAAGTCGATAAATAGGTGATGATAGGGTAACTAATTGCTCTAAATCAGCGTGTTCTCGTTGTAAATTTACACCATATGAGAATGAAGTAAAATGACGCAAGGCTTGAATAAATGACATGCATTTATCATGTTCTTTAGCATCAATTGCACATAAATTTGCTCCCCAAATCCGCATTTGTTCAATTAACCATTGGTATTGTTCTGGGTAACGTCCTTGACAGTAAACAATAACTTGTTTAGCTAAATTAGGTACATCAGGGCCGAACATAGGATGTAAGCCAACTACAGGGCCAGCATGTTTAGTTAACATCGCTTGTAATGGTTTGACTTTGATTGAAGTAAAATCAGTTAAAATGCAATCTTTAGGTAGTGGTGGTAATTGTTCAATTATTTCACAAGTTTTGTTGATAGGCACTGTCACAATAACTGCAGCTGCATCAGCGACTACTTCTGCAGCTTGATGCATCGTTTTTGAGCCTAGTGTTTTGACTTGGTAACCAGATAAGGTAAATAATCTGGCGAATAGTCGGCCCATTTGGCCATTACCGCCAATAATAACAATTGATCCTTTACCGGAGTAAACTTTTTTAAACCCTTTATCATTTTCACTAATATAAGACTCACGCATTAAACGACGTAAAATATCTTCAATTAGCGCTGGTGATATACCTAAATCTTCGGCTTCTTGTTTCCGTTTAGCTAACATATCCGCTTCACGTTTTGGATCGTAAATTGGAATTCCATGCTCGCTTTTCACTTCACCAACTTCGGCCACTAATGCTAGTCGCTGACTAATTAAAGATAAAATCGATTTATCTACTTCATCAATTTTATTGCGCAATGCAAGTAATTCCTTTGACATATTTGCTGGATCCTTTATCACAAGTTATAGCTTTTACTGTAATTGCTTAACAGTATAACGTATTTTTGGTAGCATGGGTTAATAGCAAAATTAAATCAAATACAATAAATTTATGATTAAAGTTATCTCATTTAACATTAATAGCCTTCGGGCAAGAATTCACCAATTAGCAGCGATTATTGATAAACATCAGCCAGATATCATTGGCTTGCAAGAGACCAAAGTTCATAACGATCAATTTCCAATTGAGGAACTAGCACAGTTCGGTTATCACTTACATTATCATGGTCAAAAAGGGCATTATGGCGTGGCATTATTGACTAAGCAAAAAACATTATCAGTCCAATGTGGTTTTCCAACTGATGAGGAAGGTGCACAATGTCGATTAATTATGGCTGAATTACCGACTAGTCAAGGTAATTTAATCGTTATCAATGGCTATTTTCCTCAGGGAGAAAGTTTACACCATGAAATCAAATACCCTGCTAAACGTAAATTTTATCAGGATTTAAATCAGTACATACAAAGCCAGCAACTTAATAGTCAATTATCCTTAATTATGGGGGATATGAATATTTGTCCAACTGATTTAGATATCGGTATTTCTGATGAAAGTCGTAAACGATGGTTGCGTACTGGTAAATGTTCTTTTTTGCCTGAAGAGCGTGAATGGATAAATAATTTAATGTCTCTTGGTTATACTGATACTTATCGTCATGCTAATCCTGAATCACAAAGATATTCATGGTTTGATTATCGCTCTAAAGGGTTTGATAGTGAAACAGGATTAAGAATTGATTTAATATTAGCCAGCGAAAAGTTACAGCAATATTGTCAGCAAACCGGTATCGATTATGATATTCGCGGCATGGAAAAGCCATCTGACCATGCACCGATCTGGGCACAATTTGATTTAGATTAAACTTCAACCATAAGGATAATAGTATGCAAAGCAGTTCGATTTTATCGGTCAAAGATCTTAACCAAATGGTTAAAGATCTGCTTTCTGATGCTATTGGACAAATTTGGTTAGTGGGGGAAATTTCTAATTTTTCTCGTCCTTCTTCTGGCCATTGGTATTTCACATTAAAAGATGAAGTTGCTCAAGTGCGTTGTGCTATGTTTCGTAATAGTAATTTTCGCACCGGATTTACTCCACAAAATGGTCAACAAGTGTTGGTAAATGCTTCGGTAACGCTTTATGAAGCACGTGGCGAATATCAATTGGTCATTAATAAAATGCAACCCGCGGGTGCGGGATTGTTACAACAAAAATTTGAGCAGTTAAAACAAAAACTGTCAGAAGAAGGATTGTTTGATCCTATTTATAAACAAACATTACCCGATAATATTCGTACGGTTGGAATTATTACTTCAGCAACTGGAGCTGCGTTGCATGATATTTGTCAGATATTAAATCGACGCGATCCTAGTTTGCATTTGATTATCTATCCAACTCAGGTTCAAGGTAATGAAGCGGCAATCCAAATAGCAAGGATGATTGAAATTGCTAATGTTCGCCAAGAATGTGATGTACTAATAGTTGGACGAGGTGGTGGCTCACTTGAGGATCTTTGGTCATTTAATGAAGAAGTGGTTGCAAGAGCAATTTTTGCTAGCCGAATACCGATTGTCAGTGCTGTTGGTCATGAAGTCGATTTTACGATTGCCGATTTTGTTGCTGATGTTCGTGCAGCAACGCCATCCGCAGCGGCCGAGCTGGTAAGTCGAGACAAACTAGAGCAAATTAAGCGTTTGCAAGTTCAAGAACAATATTTATGCATGGCAATGGATTACTATTTAATGCGCCGACGAGAACGCTTAAATAAATGGCGCCATCAATTACAAACACAGCACCCTCAAGCAAAATTATCGAAACAATTAAATCGTTTATTAACTGGCCGTCATGCCTTGTTTGAAAATATGCAACAATATTTATTAAGGCAATCTTATCGCCATAACCTACTTGATAAACGTTTAGTTCGTGTTTCACCACAACATAAAATTCTTTATTATGGGCAAAGCCTTAAACAAAAACAGCAACAAATCACTAATTTGATTCAAAACAAGCTGACAGATGCTAAGCATCAGTTTGTATTACAAACATCTCAGCTGAATAGTGTTAGTCCACTAGCAACCCTAGAACGAGGTTATTCAGTAACAACTAATCAGCAACACAAAGTGATACGCTCAGTTGAACAAGTCGTTATTGGAGAAATTATTGAAACACAGTTAAAAAGTGGCAAAGTAACTAGTCAAATTATTGAGATTAATAAAAAATCTAATTCACAATAGTTTTGTTAAGATTTGAAAAATTAACTTATTATAGCTTAATTGAAAATTAACTTTTTATTTAGCTATTTTGTTTTTATTAATAGTCTATCTTATTTAATAAATTTAATGTGCAAAATTGGATAAAATTGTATCTTAAATAGTATTAAGGATATAATATTCAGCAAATTTATTAAAAAATACGAAGAGAATAAAGTGGTTATGCATCCTCCAATAGGTATTGATTTAGGTACTACCAATAGTTTGATTTGTGTTTGGCAAAATGGTCAATCAACGCTTATTCCCAACGCTATCGGCGAAGTTGTTACGCCATCGGTGGTCAGCATTGATGAAGATAACTCTATTTTAGTTGGTCATGCTGCTTTATCACGTTTAACCACTCATCCTAGCCGTAGTGCTGCGGCATTCAAACGTTTTTTAGGCTCAAGTAAAGTTTTTGAATTAGGTGAGCAAAAATTCACTCCAACTGAACTTTCCGCATTGGTTTTAAAATCATTAAAAGCCGATGCTGAAGTTTTTTTAAAACAAGAGATTCGTGATGTAGTAATATCTGTACCTGCTTATTTTAATGATGAACAGCGTAAACAGACTCGCTTTGCTGCTGAGCTAGCCGGCTTAAATGCTGTGCGTTTAATTAATGAACCTACAGCTGCCGCCATGGCATATGGATTACATGAAGAACAATCTGGAAATACCTTAGTTTTTGATTTAGGGGGTGGTACATTTGATGTTACTGTGTTGGAATATAGTATGCCAATCATTGAGGTTCATGCTTCAGCTGGTGATAATTACTTAGGTGGTGAAGATTTTACTCATGAACTTGTTAAAGCTTGTTTAAGCGAATGGGAAATCAAACAATCTGATATACCTATTGATGACTATGCTCGCTTGCTAGATTTAGCCGAACAACTAAAATGTAAACTAAGTGGAGAACAAATACATAATTTGACTTGGTCATGGCAAGATAAGTTATGGCAATTTTCATTAAATGAAATAAGAGCTAAATCAATTTGGTTACCTTTACTTAATCGCTTACGAGCACCTGTTGAACAGGCTCTAAGTGATGCTCGCTTAAAACCTAATGAACTTGAGCATATTGTCTTAGTTGGTGGTTCATCGCAGTTAGGTGTAGTGCGAGAGTTAGTAACCAAATTATTTGCCAAATTACCTTACCGTCACATTAATCCAACGACTATTGTTGCACAAGGGGCAGCAGTGCAAGCGGCATGTCGTTTACGTGATGTTGATGTTGAAGAAGTGATTCTTACCGATGTGTGCCCATATACGCTAGGCATTGAAAGTAGCTCTGGTAATATAAATGGTTTATTTACGCCGATTATTGAACGTAATACAATTGTTCCAACGTCAAAAGTAAAAACCTTTTCTACGACACACCCACAACAAAAAAGCATTATGCTTTCAGTTTATCAAGGTGAAAACCCTCGGGTAGAAAATAATGTTCTAATTGATGAATTTGAAGTTCCTTTAAAGCCAATGGAAAAAATACAAGGGATTGATGTTCGTTTTAGTTATGATTTAAATGGTTTGCTCGAAGTTGATGTGGTATTGCTTGAAACTGGCGAATTGCATGGCAAAGTGATTGATCATAGTCCAATAGGGTTAACTGATAAGCAAAAACAAGAGAGCCATGAACGTCTAGCTGCCCTTAAGATTCATCCGCGTGATGAAATGCCAAATCGTACTTTATTAGCGCGACTAGAACGAGCATGGGCACAGTCATTGGGTGATGAACGAATATTAATTGGAGCATATATTGAAGCTTTTATGCAAGTACTTGATCAGCAGAATCCTGAAGAAATCGAGCAAGTACGCAGTGAGATCGAGGTAAATCTTAGCGAGCTTAATCGATAATCATTACCTTTTATAAAATTCCCCCCTTTGCTAATTAGAAAATAGTCTTTCAAAGGGAGGGATATTCAGATGATTTATTTTTGAGGTTATTCTTCTATTGGTGGTCCGTAGCGGTTGGTCTCATTAACAGTTGAAAGCCAACAGGGCAATAATAGCAATGGTAATAAAATTGTGGCGGATACAAAATAATAGATACCTCCATTAGAATAACAGTCATTTAAGCGTCGTTTTATTGCAAAAACACTATTGATTGTTGCTAATCCGCATAATACAAGCATAATTGGATGATCTAAATTAGTTTTTTTTGCTGCCTCTATTATTAGTAAAAATAAAGGTAAACTGAAAAAGCCCATTTGTTTTAAGAAACCAATTAAATTGGTTCGGCCTCTCCAACGCCAAATTTGCCACCATTCATTTGGCGGAAATGATTTTGATTGAAGCTTTTTCTGGTGATCCATATTTTTGGCTAACAGCAATGCTGAGGATAATTTAATTATGCTATTATTATCATTATTTTGTCCAATTTCTTCTAGTACTTCGATATCCTCTTCTTCGCATAGCGAATCATCTTTGTCTAACTTTTTATTTATAGCATATAATTTATCTATGTTTTGCAATTCATCATTATGTTTCTTAAGGGATGATGGAATAGATAATTTGTCACAAAATGCGTTAGCAAGTTTTTTTAACTGTAGATCATCGCCAGCAAGTTTTTGTAGTATTTGGTTTAGTTTTGTTTTTTGGTTTGGTTTATCAAAAACAATCATATACAGTAACATTAGACAACTTACTGGTTTGTTGGTTAGTTTATGTGCCCATCTTTGTTCAACTATTTGTTCAATTTCATCCCAATTAACCTCTTCTGGCGAGTCGGTAAACGCCTCAATCGAATTGGGATAATTAACCAACATACTGCCAATCAACTGGTTATCAGTATCGATTAAATTATATAATTCTGTATCATTTTGCCATTCGTTAGACTTAAAGGTATTGATCAGCGGCACTAGCGGATCATTTTCTGGAAGTAAAAATAAGTTATCTTTTTCACGAATAAAGTCCGCGGCTTTAATTGGTGAATTGGCAATAGTAATGGCTAATAAACAGTAACGATACCATTGCCAATAAGCATTTTTATCAGCCTCAATAATTGATTGTTCAGGTGATTTAGGTAAATTATTAACCCCCCTAAATTGATAATATATCGGCCAATCAAACATTTCCATATTTCGATAAGTTACATTGCGGTATAAATGTAATTTGGCGACAAACGGGATATCATCAAATCTATCTAACCATAATCGACCATATAAAAACTGATTGCCTTTTTCGTTATCTGGATCAAATTTAGTCGGGATAGTTGCATTTTCATCACTTTGGTACAACCATTGTTTAAACTCCTGAACGGGTGGCAAATTAGTGAGCCATTCAAGGTGTTGTCTAGCTTGACGCTGTAAATTTTGTAAAATAAATTGTTCAAACTCATCTTCACTTGAGTCAGCTAAGATTTCTTGCAAAAGAGTTTTATTACCGTGTCGTAGCATGATTGCATGTCGGTATAAACGATATAACCGATTGTTTCCATCATCGCATAATAAAGTGTGTAGAACTTGACGATAATTCCAATGATTATCCAGAGCCCAGGTTATAACAGCCGCAATTTCATTGCTGTAGTTTTGTTTCCTAAATTTCAGTAGTCGGGAAATTGTTGATGGCGTAAATTGCGGAATACTATATATATAAGTTTCCTGATCTTCTGCCGTTAAACAATAAGATTTGTTTAATGCCAGAATTAATAATGGTAGATAATCAAACCGATTTTTAGAACACCATAACATTAACCAACTGGTGGCTTTTTCTTGATATTGTGGTAAACGATAAAGTTCTAACCAAAGTGATAAGGCGTTTTGTTCGTCTTCAAGCAATGAATACTGCATTGCGGCGACAGCTTTCCATTGTTCCTGAATTTGCTGTTCTTGATTAGGATCAGCAATACAAGTTAAGGCATAGTCTAATAATCCTCTATTTGGCGATTTAGCAAAATAATACCAATCGGCTAATTCTTGCATGAACTCTGGATTATCAGGTAGGTAAACTACAGTATGAATAGATAAATATTCTGCTAACTCTACTGCTGGTTTTTCCCAGAAAAGCCATCTAGCACAACGAGCATAGTCGATGGTTACATTTTGTATGGCTTTGTTCGTTCTTGGTAAGCTGTCGTAATCAAAAAAATCACCACGATCAATATGATCAAAAAAGTTCTCATACATATCAGCGTCGTTGGGCGAATAACTTTTTATTTGCTGACGCCAGCGTAGATTATCAGCTAATATTTTCACACATGATAGTGATATCGTCACAGTGTCATAACTGATATCTAACAGTTTCCATTTAGCAATTTCCAGTATAGACATTGGGTAATCATAAAATGAAGCAACAAATTTATGCCACTCATTCACATCATGGCATCGAGCCGGATCATCGAGTAATGCTTGATAGTTATCACTGATTTCTTTGACTTGTCGCTCTTCTTCGGTGAGGGGTTTTATGACCTCTTCAGCGAGATTTTCTTGATTTAATTCTTCAGTTATTGATTCTGGTGATTTTGCATACTGCATTGCTAATTCATAGGCTTCGCGTAGCGCTTTAAAACCATCAGGATCTGTTTCAGGATGATATTCAGGTAGTTTTGCCCGATATGCTTGTCGAATCACGGCGATATCGGTAGTTTTCTCAATTGCTAATAATTGCCAAAAATTGTTATTCATGACCAAGCATACTCCATTAATGATTCAGGTTTTTCCAGTTCTTCTATCTCAATATGCCAAGGCAGGTGATGATAAGGGGAATCTTCGTCGGTATATAATTTAGTCATGGTCCATGTTTGGGATGAACGGCATAAGTCACAACGTAATCTTTCTAAATCTTCTTTATTAGTCAATGATTCCCAATATTGATAACCGACAAACCAACCAGAAAAATAACTTTGCCATGATGAATAATAATATTGTGCTCGCAGTCCTATTCTATACAAAATCCAAAGGGCTTCTTCTTCAGTAATAAATTTATTGGTGATGCCATTACGTAATATATATCCCATACGTGCGTAATCCCAACTACGGATGCCTCCTGCGCCACATTCGGAATAAGTCTGTTCAACAAATTCGAGCAAAACTTTATCATAATCGCTCTGTTTCTCGGTGTAATTTAACCAATCTAATGCCGATAGGCGAGGATACATAAAATAATGTTTAGATAAGGCTGTTGCATGACCATCATCGACCATATTAAAAACCATTGCTAATAGTGTTTCTCGAGAGTGGATGCCCCAGTCTTTTTGCATATCAATATATTCATAGCCTGGGAAAAAAAATGGTGAGGTATAACTTGCACCACTCTCTTTATTTAAGGCAACCATTGGTGCTGATAGACCATATAACCAATCGATATAATCTTGATTCATCGCTTTATTCCATTAATTTTTTATACAACCTTTTTATAAACGATAACAGATTTTATAAAAAAATAAATGTTTGTTATAACAATTAAATTAATTACTTTTTTGCTATAGATTAGCTAAAAAAATCGAAAGATTTTATTTTTTAGAACAATAAAATTATTTTGCAAAACTATATCTACAAGGCATAATAAAAGCTATTCATCAGTATTTGAATTCTACTGAGTAGTAAATAAAAGGAGTGATAATGAAAAAATTTTTCTTAGTAACAGCATTAGTAACGAGCGCATTAATGCTACAAGGTTGTGTTGCTGCTGTTATTGGCGTCGGTGCTGGAGCTACCGCAAAAGTGGCTACTGATCCACGTACCACCGGAACACAAGTTGATGATACGACCCTGAACACTCGAATGAATAATAAGTTAAGTGAAAATGGGCCTTTCTTTATTGGTTCACGTATCTCTTCAAGTACTTATGATGGCAATATTGTTTTGACAGGCCAAGCCAATGCTGAACAAATTGAAAAAGCTGAACGTTTAGCTTATCAAGTTGAAGGTGTAAAAAAAGTTTATAACCAAATTCGCGCAGGAGAGCCAGTTGGGGCAGGAACTATTACCAATGATATGTGGATAACCACCAAAGTTAAATCTCAACTTGTAATGAATTCTAAAACCAAAGCACGTAATATCAAAGTCGTTACTGAAAATGGCGAGGTATTTTTAATCGGTATTGTCAGCAACGAAGAGGGAAAAGAAGCCGCTACCATTGCTAGTAAAGTTGCTGGTGTGAGAAAGGTGGTTACATTATTTACCCTTCGTTAATTACGAATGTAAAAGCTAAAAGGCTTCAAAAAGGGAGAAATTATTCTCCCTTTTTTACTTAACTACCTGCTAATTTAATACGTTCAATCATTTTTTCAATCCCTTGTAGCCGAGATTGGCTCAACTCATCAGTAATTTTTAATTGCTTTAATATTGCAAGAAAATCGATGGCTTTGATTTGTTCTGCTGTTTTATGATTGGCAATAATAATTAAAATAGCTAGCAAGCCTTTTACGATTCTACCTTCACTATCACCTTGAAAGGTAAAAGTATTATCTAATTGTTTTTCATTAGTTAGCCATACCCGATTTTCACAACCATAAATTTGGTTGGATTCTATTTTTTTTATATCCGGAAAATTAGGTAATTGTTTTGCTAAGGCAATTAATTGTCTATAACGATCTTGCCAGTTATGTTGTTTAGAAAATAATTCAAATAAAGTTTGTTGTGATAGCATAATTAAAACCGATTAGTAATTGAACAAGTCATTAACGTTTCTTTGATTAACTACATATATAGCTTAAGTGAGTAATTCAATGGCATTTTGTAATGCTGTAATAAAATGATCAATATCGTGCTGATTATTATATGGCATAAGTGAAATACGAATAACACCATGACAACCAAGTTTAGCCATAAGTGGTTTAGCACACAATTCACCGGTTCGGATGGCAATATTTTGTTCGCTTAATAAAATAGCGATATCATTATGATGAATGTTTTGTATATTAAAGCTAATGATAGGGCTATTTTTAACACTATAAAATTGTATATTGGTTAATTGGCTTAATTTTGATTCAGTATAGTCAGCTAATTGTTTTATATAACTTTCTAATTGTGCTTCATTCCACTTTGTTAACCAATCTAAGGTTGCTTTAAAACCAATAATACCCGCTATATTTTGCGTACCCGCTTCAAATTTATAGGGAAGATCTTCAACTGTAAATTCGGTAAATGAAGCCGTTTTTAACATTTTACCGCCGCCATGCCAAACATCCATTTGATTGAGTAAATGTTGTTTTCCATATAGTATCCCCAATCCAGTTGGGCCATATAACTTATGAGCAGAAAAGGCATAAAAATCAATATTTAATTTTTCAACATCAATCGGATGATGTACAACGCCTTGAGCGCCATCCACGACTAATACCGCATTGGTTTGATGAACTAGTTGACTAATTTGGGCTAAATCTGGACAAAAACCAGTAACGTTAGACATTTGAGTTATGGCAACAATTTTGGTTTTCGCTGAGAGTAATCTTGAAAGCTCATCAATATCTGCTGACCACTTAATGATCTTTGCGCCAGTTTGTTTCGCTACAATAAGCCAAGGTAACAAGTTGCTGTGATGTTCTAACTCACTAACAATGATCTCATCACCTATATGTAATTGTGCTCTAGCATAACTTTGAGCAATTAGGTTGATTGATTCGGTTGTGCCACGAGTCCAAATTATTTCATAATGTGACTTAGCATGAAGTAGATCAGCAATATTTTGCCTTGTTTGATCAATCGTTGCGGTGACTTGTAGCGCATCTTGATGCAAACTACGTTGCGCTGTTGCAGTGTTATGTCCGTAATACTCAACGGTTGCATCGATCATGGCTTGCGGTTTCAGCGCTGTAGCAGCTGAATCAAGATACACATTATGGCTAGTTAGGGCAGGGAAATCTGCCCTAAATTTTTCGAGTAGTAGCATATTATTGTGTAAGTTCAAGTCCTGCAATTCCATTCCAATAACCGTTACAGTCTCGTTTATGTTCAATGTGTAAAGGATTTAGTCCTTCTTCATTAGCTCTAAATTGCTTAACTACCTCGAGTGTTTCAATTCCAAGAGGAGAAATACGCACGATATCAACTAATCCTTTCATCTCTTTTAGATTATTACCTAAGTTATAACAATAACCACTTTGTGTTTGAATACCGTTAAGAACAAATACTTTTTGTTGTTCTTGAGAAAATACTTCTCGACCAACGGGATATTTAATACAGCAAGTCTCACATTTATCTTTTGGTTTATCTTCCGATCTAGCAGTAAAACAGCGGGCGGAATAGGCTAATGGTAAATAACCATAACTAAATACTTCAACTTCAAAATTGCGCTCAATTTTCAATGCATCAAATTGCTTTAAAACATTGCTTAACCAATCGCGAGAAAGTTCAACTGGCATACACCAACGCACCATACCTTGTTTTTGTAATAATTTTAGGGTTAATGCGTTATAACAGTTAATAGCCGGACCAGCGACAAAAGGTAAATTATTGTCATGAGCGACATTAATTGCTGCTAAATCATTAGCTTCAATTAAAAAATCACCATTATTAACTAGTTGTTTTAAATCAATTAGTTCTGATGGAGCTTCAAGCAGTGCTAGGGTAGAAAGTACGACTTGTTTACCGGATTTGGCAATTTCTTTGGCTAAATCTAACCAATTAGGTACTTTCATTTCCCGACGCTTGGTGCATACCGTTTCGCCCATATAAATAATATCTGCGTCACTATCTTTTGCTGCTTGGTAAAAAGCTTCGGTTTCAATTTTAGGCCAATAATAAAGCACAGGGCCTAACGCATATTTCATAGTCTTGCTCACTATATCTGTATTTAATTATTTTAAATAGTCAATGTTTGATAGCTATTTTCTAGCGCTAATATCAAAAGTCATCTAGATTAGTATCATATTTATTTTATTGGTAAATATGAGTAAATATGTTTACGCTTTATTGCCATTTACGATGGTAAGCACCTAATGTTGTTTGTGTGCCTTCTGATACTGATCCTAATGTATCCATCCAGTTCTTTTCTGCTTGGAATGTTTGAGGATTAGCTTTATAACGATCAATAGCTTGTCGCCAAACTTTGGTTACTTGTTCCACATAAGCTGGACTACGCTGCCGACCCTCAATTTTTACTGAGGCAATATTAGCAGCAAATAGTTCAGGTAACAGTTCAATGGTATTTAAACTTGTTGGTTCTTCAATCGGGTGATACAGCTCATCGCCAACAAAATAGCGTCCTTTACATAAGGTTGGGTAACCCGCATTTTCACCTTTCTTATGGCAATCGATTAATACATTATTTAGTCTAGATTCAAGCCCTTTATCGGTCTCTTCCCAACGGACAAATTTCGCTGGTGAACAAGCTCCTACGGTATTGGGGGATTCGCCGGTTAAATATGAGGATAAATAACAGCGGCCTTCTGCCATAATACATAAGCTACCGAACGCAAATACTTCCAATGGTACTGGAGAGACTTGTGATAACTGTTTTACTTGATGCATGGATAACACTCGCGGTAAAACAATACGATGTACCTGGAAGTTATTATGATAAAACTTAATTGATTCTTCATTGGTTGATGATGCTTGAACCGAGACATGGCGTTCAAGATTAGGATGTTTTTCGGCTGCATAATCAAGCATTGCTAAATCAGCAATGATTAGGGCATCGGCACCAATATTTGCTGCTGTATCGACTGCATATTGCCAGCGTTCAAAGTTTTCCGGATGAGCAAAGGTATTAATTGCGATGTGTAACTTTTTTCCATGCTTATGTACATATTCAGATGCTTCAATTAAACGCTTTTCATTAAAATTTAATCCCGCAAAATGACGAGCATTGGTATCATCTTTCAAACCAATATAAACGGCATCAGCACCGTTATCGATTGCTATTTTTAATGATGGTAACGAGCCGGCAGGGCAAAGAAGTTCCATATTTATACCTTTAGATTCTGCATTTTATTCGCCGTGTATTATGCAATAATTCTGGCTGTAATGCGAATAGAAAGCAGGCAAAGTCACTAAAATCATAACAAATGATAGCTCAATAGTGTCATGTAAAAAGACTAAAAAAGATAATTAATGGTGAAATTGTTTCTGATATCAACTACCTAGGCATAATCTTTGCCATACCTAGGTAAAAGTTAGTAGCTTGAATTAAGATTAGCTATCTATTTGATAACTAATCTTAATTTTTACAGCAATGTATTTTCAAGATTACTAAGATTCTCTTTTAATTTTAATTTATTTATACAATTATCTATTAGTTTTAATGTAATATCTTGTACTAACTGATAATTGTTATTTTCCCATTCACTAAATGGTTTGGTTTTATCACTTGCGACTAAATCATCACTCGAACAAACAAATTTAAAATTTTCAGAACTAATAGATGTACTATAGATAAAATTATATTTATCATCTGTTAGTCCATCATAAATCAATTTAAATTTATATGGCTGAACAATGATTGTATTTTCTTTTTGCTTATTAGCTTTTAATGTTTTTACAATTGTCGATAGCTGAGGATTTAAAATATTCATTGTCGGATTTGGCACTGTGTTTATATATGAACCTTTTAAATCTTCTTTAGTAAATCCTGAAACACTACCTCCAGTATAACTAAAGATTGACGCTGCATATTGAGCAATTTTTAATCCTACTACTGTTGCTGTATCGCTTCTTGTTACAATATTTAAATAATTGTTCGTATCTTCAACAACATCACCATTAATTGCATTTTCCGTTAAAATACTTACAGTTGCTCCATTTTTTAAAGCAATAGTATCTGTATTAACAATTTTGGTTTTTGGTATAGGGGTACGGTTATTAGAACAAGAGATTAAAAAAAACAAACTAAATATTACAATCAAATATCTCATAACTATAGAATTTCCTTTCAATAAATTATTTTTTTATGTATAAAAATCTGAATGTTATAAAAATATATTAATTAATTATTTTACTTAGTAACGCTTATCTTATTAGTATAATAAAGATAAAGGCTTATCAATTTTTTCAAATTCGATGTAAATAAAAAATTAACGATATTAATATTACAGATTTGTTCCGCATGGTTACATGCTAACTAGGGTAGAGCTGGTTTAGATTTTCTTTCTTATATTTCCATTAGATTATGTTAATAAAAGATATTGCTCAAAATTATTATTTCTAGTGGAGATCTTTATTATTATGGCAATAATACTTGTTGTCTAGTTTTGTTTATCGTTAAAAAACTCTCCTCATAATATTTACTTATGCATCCAGCCTCGCTTATTTCTGTGTATGTAATATTTGAGGCTTTATCGTTATGGTCATAAACGGTAAGTTGTTCACTTGTCGGTGAAAAAATTTTATTATTAGTAACAGTTCTAATTGGTGATTATATTTCTAGATAATGATTATTTTGATTTAGTTTATTGAGGTTTATTTGTAAAAATAATTGAGGAGTCTATACCGTCTTATTGATATTTGAATTTTATGATGGAAAAGGTGAACATTTGATAGAGAATCTTTCTATATAGATATTTTAAAATTTTTTAGCTCAAATTAATAAAACATACTTCATGTTTTATGATTTCTCCTCTCCACAATTCACCATAAAATGCAACTGGATAAATAAACTTAGATTCACCACAGGACAATTCATCACCATTAGCACTAAAAAAGGTAAGTTAATTGTACAACTTGCGAAGGAGATCGCATTGTTGATAAATGATTAGGTAAATATTGCGACATTTGTCGCAATATTTAAAATGATTTAATTAGATAGGTAGTGTTGTCAATGTTACAGCTGAAAGCCTATCTTTTTGATTAAATTCAAATCGTAATGAATAACTATCATCTATATAATATGCAATCCACTTATTGATATAGCCTAATAACTTATCAGGATAACCTCCCCCGTCGTTAACCGGGAGCCCTAATAAGTTAGTTATTCTATTTTTATCATATGATGGATTTATTCCTGAAGGTAATTCATCATGATATTGCAAATAATCATCGTCATTTATTAAATATAAGTGAATTTGTGTCAGCTTATTATGTCGGAAATTAATTAATATTCCATTTTTAAAAAACTCATAATACTTAGTGCTATTTGGGTCATTGTATTCAATGGGCGTTTCAGATAATTTTGGTTTTTCGCCAATAGATTCTTTCAAAATAAAGAATTCTTCTGAATTTTCAGGTTTCCCTAAGGCATTGATAAGTTTTTGCCACTTGACCATTTTATTTAATTACTCCCATTTGACGATTTCTCTCTATAATTTTATTTATTGCATCTTCAACTTGTTTTGGATCATATCCTCTTTCTATCATATTTTTACGCAACGCATCGGTATCCCGACAAATAGCACCACATAGATCGGCTGCATCTTTTTCGATCTGTTCTGCTGTATTTTTACCACCATATGTTGGTCCCGCTTGATGCACATCTTTAGGAACTTCAACAGCAGTAGACTCTTTGTATAATGCTCGCTCTTCTTTTACTGTTAACTCACGTCCTAATTTTTTTTCTTCAGCTTTTTTTAATGCAGCGAATGATGGAATATGATCATGCTCCAACATATCACCAACTTGTTCTTTAGCTTTTAACTCTCGTTGAGCACCAACATCAAGAGCTTTTACTTTATTCTGAGCTTCTTGAACCAACTCACTGGCTTTTTTTGTATCGCCTAATTTTAATGCGGCTTTTGCTTCTTTTAATACCTTACCAACAGCATCACCTAAACCAGGTATTAATCCAACTGTTGCAATGGCATAATCAATACTATCTTCAGCTTCTGCATAAGCTTTAACATCCCCAACCACTGGCGTAAAATCAACAATTAAACCACCTATCGTTTTCAAATTCTCAATAACTAGTTCTTGTCTTTTCTGAGTACAAGCTGCATCATCAACTCCACCACAATGATTATTGATAAATCCTTGTTTTATCCTTTCTGAAGCTTCTTTTTTCTCTTGTTCTGTCCAATATGGATCTTTATTCAACAAGTTATTCTCAACCGCATTTTTACTGCTACTAATAGCCGCGCTAGCATCACCAAAA
>CAMLMY010000005.1 GCA_946481345.1 uncultured Gilliamella sp.
AGAAAATAAAATTATGATCAAGTCAATTATAATTACGTATAATTTTCACATGAAAGAAATGAATGTTTAATTGAATATAAGTGTTTTAAAATTAATGATTATTTTTTACTTAATGTTAACTTGTTACAAATAAATAATTTGTATTGTTTAAGCAAAAGAAGATTGTTATTTGTTATTTATAAATTTTTTGATCTATTGTATTAAAGCAGATCACAAATAACTTCAATATTTCCCTTTCAAATTTATTGAGATTAAATGGCATGATAATGATAAAAACTTTTACTTTTATCATCGTGGATGATTCATATTCAATAAAACTAAAATAATTTACTATTTAATTTTATAATTTATCTATTATCAATTTTTCAAAATAAAAATGCTAAATCTCAGCTTAAGGTATATATTTCAATTTCCTATATGGTTTTTAACAATAAAACGAGAAGCAAATCATCGCTTCCCGTTTAAGACATTAATTAAGGACGAAGTGTTGGGAAAGGTAAGCCGATAATAGCTTCAACAACTTGACCGATACCTTGGCCTAATAATCGACCTGAATCTTGTCCAGCAGTGCTTACGTTATGATGAGCTGCATCAACAACAGCACCAATACCTGCACCTAAAGCACCGCCTGCATCAGCGATCCAGCCAGCACCAGAAACTTGTTCTACTTCTACTAAATTTAATTCTTTCATAATGTGTTCCTTTTTTCCACAATAGTTATTTTCAATATTAGAATCTAAAAAATACCATTAATACATGGTACCGTTTAAACTCATAAACATTTAAACAGAAAATAAAATTTGGATCAAGTCAATTATGATTACAGTTAATTTTCACATGAAAATAGATAACTCTTTGATTAATTATAAGCATTTCAAGGAGGATAATATTTTTTTACTTAACCTTAACTTTTTTAAATAAAAAAAATATATTTTTTGACAAAAATAGAATTATTTTTTGTATAAATACAAAATTAAACGACAAAATATTTTTTTACTTTAGCATATACGACTAAATTTCTTAAAAAAATAAAATATTGCTGGCAATCACCAGCAATATTATTAAGCAAAACCTTTTAATCCAACAACATGAACATGCTCTTGATTATTAATAACTTTACGAACTAATTTGTATGTAGTCCCTTTTTCTGGGCTGATATTTTCAGGTGCTGCAATAATGAGTTGCATTTCTAATCGTTCACATAGCTCAAAAAGTGTTGCAATTGATTTAGCATCTAGACGAGCGGCTTCATCTAAAAATAATAGTCGGCATGGTGAAATATCTTTATTACGCAGACGTTTAGATTCTTCTTCCCAGCTTTGAATTACCATTAAGAGAATCGACATACCAGTACCAATCGCTTCACCAGTTGATAATGCACCACTTTCGGCACGTAACCAACCATCAGCACCACGATTAACTTCAACATCCATCTCTAGATAGTTTCGATAGTCAAGTAACTCCTCACCGATATTCTGCGCAGTGCGTTGTCCCATATCTATATGTGGATTTAAGCGTTGATACAGTTTAGCTAAAGCTTCAGAGAAAGTGATTCTATTGTTGCTAAACAGATCTTGATGTTCACTTTTTTCATCAGCTAGAGCCGCCAATAATGAAGAATGGGCTTCACGAACATTAACGTTTAAACGTACACCATTAACCTGACCAAATGCTACTGCTTGTAAACCTTGATTTAACATGCGAATACGATTTTGTTCACGTTGAATAGTTTTACGTATAATATTAGCCACACTTTTGGAACTTATCGCTAATTGCTGCTCACGCGAAGTAAGTTCTTCAGTTAAGCGAGATAATTCAATTTCCATTTGTTCAATAGCTTCAATTGGATCATCGGTTTTCACGATATCTTGGCGAATTCTTTCACGCAGATGTTTATAAACTGCAATATAGAATTGGATTTTACGTTCAGGCCGTTTTGGATCTTCTGATAACCTTAATACATCACGCAGATGCTCATTATCATTTACAGCCAAACGTAGTGAACCCAATGCCTTATCCGACATAGAACGTAGCTCATCAGCACTTAGATAAGCAAGTTCCCGACGATGTAATCGACGCTCAACACTATTATCTCTGACTAATCGTAATACTAAACACCATCCTGCTTTAGCTTGTACCACTTGTTCGCGTAATTGCTTATATTCACGCAATGTTTGTGTCAAACGTTTTTGCATTTGTGTCATTTCGCTTTCACACACAATCAATTGCTTTTCAAGGTAGGTACATTGCTGACGATTATTATTAAGTTTTTGATGAATTTCATCACGTCGTATTCGGGCACGCTCTTCGGTAATCGCATCGGCTTTTACACCAATTTGTTCTATCTCATTCTGTAGTTCATTCAGCATATCTCGCTTAGTTTCAAAAGCACTTTTTAATGAAGCAAATGTTTGGTTATACTGATTATATTTATCTTGATATAGCTGCATTTGACTACGGGATTCAGTTCTTTGAGCTTCAACCACCTCCAATCGAGAACGCAATTTTTCATTTAAATCAGCATTTTCACCTAACATACCAGCCGAGTCTTCATAACTAAAATGAGATCGACGTTGTATCACTTCAGTTAGCGCAAAAACTTGTTGTCGAATCGTTTGTTGTTGTGCTCTTACAGTGTTGTATTGCTCGTGTAAAGCTTCATTTTGTTCAGGATCGCTCTGTAAAACAGCAACAATCGGTTCCAGCTCTGAAACAGTGTTACGGTTCCGACTGACATATTGTACTGCTTCTTGTGCTTCTGCTACCTGTTCACGCAAGTCATCAACTCGATCAGCAAGATCGTCATCAGCCAATAAATGCATTTGTGCAACAAGTCGATTAACGGTAGTTAATTGTTCTTTTAAACTTAATACTTGTTGCTGATTTTGTTTATCAATACTTTCTTGAGATGATAATTGACGTTCAATTTCCGTACGCCTAGTTGCTAACTTCTGTGCTTCAGCTTCAGGATCGATATCAAAAGCTACCGCTAAATATTGACCGATAAATTGCCCAACATTTTGCTCAATTCGTTGTAACTTTTGTAAGTCAAATGAGACAGTTGCATAACGTTCATGCAGTTGGTCTCGTTCAACTGATAATTTTTCAAGATGAACCTCGCGTGCAGCCCGGCCAAATAATGGAACTTTAGGAAAGCTAGAAAAACGCCACTGACGCTCACCCGTTTTAACCAATACTGCTTTATCCATTTCTTCACAGTCAAATACGCTATCATCAAATGATGATGGATCACCCTCAATAAAATAGATATCTTCAGGATAATCTTCTTCACTTGCAGTAAGAGTTTCAAGTTGCGTTTTTACTAAGGATAAATCGGGCACCACAATAGCTTGTCTTGATGGACCATATACCGCTGAAAAGTAAGGGGCATCATCAATAGTGACATCTTCATAAATTTCAGATAGTAATACACCATTAAATCGTTCTGCCAATGCCGATAATCGTCCATCATCAACCCCACTTGGTTGATTAAGTTGTTCAATTTGTATATCCAGTTGATTACGTCTAGAATTGATTTGATCACGTTCAGTAACAAGTATGCGTTCCTGTTCAAGCAACTGCTGCATATGTTGCGTGACCGTTTGGCTATGAGTAAATGTTTGCCCCGTTTGTTCTTGCAAAGAAATTAAAGCATCTTGCGCTTTTAACCATGTAGGTGCTTTTTGTCGATATTCAGTAATCTTGGCTTGAATTTGTTCCAGTTCTTGTCTAAATTCAATTCGTTTTTCACTTGATTCATGAGCCAGCTCCGCACTTTCTTCTAATTGTACTTCAAGCTCTTGTTTTAATTCATCCAGATCATCGTAATTAACTTGACGTCCAATACGTTTACAAAATTGGGTTAATAATGATTCTGCTTCTTTTTGCTCAAAAAAACGTTGTTCTAATTCATCTAGTTGTAATTGTAAATGTTCAGCTTGATCAGCTTGATAACATTGTGACGGCCATATCCTTAATGCTTCTTTGGCAGCAATAAATGCATCACTGCGAACCACATCACCCACTAATTTAACAACAAGTTGATAAGCTCTATCAAATTGATTGATCGCAGCATCAGAAACACTGAGTCTTTGCTCAAGTTCTAATACTTGTTCAGTTATCTCTTTTTGTTTTTCATCAAACTCTGCAAAATGATTTTCAATATTACTAAGGCCTAATTTAGGTAATTGGCATAAAGACTGCGCATTTTTAAGAGCTTGCAGTGCTTGTTGATATTGAATAGCTCGGGTTTGTTGAACATCAAGCGCTTGCTGGTAATCAGCCAGTTGTGTTTTTATTTCATCAACTTCTTGTTCTGAATGTTCAAATTGGTCTCGATAAGCTTGATATTGTTCATTAGCTTCAAGTACAACTTCATTTTGTTCTTCAAGCTTTACATTTAAATCATTTAAATCTGCTTGATAGCGATCAATCTTTTCTTGTTGACGCAATGCCGTTTGTGCAAGATTTAGATGATCATTGGCTGCTTGTAAATCAGTTTCCAAATCGCTTTGTGCTTCTTGATATTCTTTCAACTCTTTCGCCATTTCAACTTGGCGGAATTGATTACTTAAAAGCAGATCTTGTGTTTTAAACATATCTCGGCGTAAGCCTAGCACGGATTCAATGTGTACACGACGTTCATTAGCATGACGCATGTAGTCAGCAGCTACATAGTTAGTCGATTCGGTGATAAGATGTTTAAACAAATCTCGATCAGATTGCGTAACTCTAATAGCTTCTAATGTCATTCGATTTTCACGTAGTGCGGCCTCCATATCTTGGAAAGCTTTACGTACACCGCTATTTTCGGGCAATAGATAATCACGTAGTGAGCGGGTAATAGCGCTTGAAATACCACCATAAAGAGAAGCTTCGATCAGGCGATAATATTTACTACGATCGGACGATGTACGCAGACGCTTCGGTAATATACCAAAGTCAAACATCACCGAATGATAGTCAGTAATTGAGTTAAATTGTTTAAAAATTACGCCATCCATTCCTTCAATTTTTTCTTTTAACTCAGGTAATGAAAGGATTCGTGCTTGTTTATCGTTTAAACGTTCAGTGACTAATTCTGTTGGAGTAATATCAACAGATAAACCTTGTATCAAAAAAGGTTTAATATCGACTTTCTTATCTCGACCAGCTACTTGCTGTAAACGTACTCCACAAATTATACGTTGATTACGAGAATTAATTACATCAAGCATAGAATAGCAGACACCAGGTTTTAATTTTCCGTGTAAACCTTTATCTCGTGAACCAGATGTTGCCCCTGCTTCAGTTGTGTTTCTGAAATGTAATAAAGTTAAATCAGGAATTAAAGCAGTAACAAAAGCTGCCATTGTGGTTGATTTACCCGCACCATTACCACCAGAAAGAGTTGTAACCAATTTATCCAAATCAAAGGTTCGAGCAAAAAAACCATTCCAGTTTATCAGTGTCAATGAGTGAAACTTACCATGTCCAATCATAATTATTCTATCTCCTCATTAACATCTTGGTCTTCATTATTATCATCTAAGATAAGTGATGATTCTATCTTGATTGCTTCACCATCACGGATTAAACGCAATTGAGCTTCTTGCACATCATCACTACTACGAACTTCTGCACCAAAACGAAAAATTGATTCATTAATGCGAAAACGGCTACTGTCATTACCAACAATGAAGAAAATCATACCAAGTCTACGTAATCGATTTAAAGCAGTTTTGACTTTATCAAATAACTTTTGACGATCTAAATCAGATCCTGTAGATCGCTGATTAACTAATTTAAGCAATTTACTTTCATCAGCTAATGATATCAGTTCGTCAAACAACTCTTGCAACGTAAAAATCCCTTCATGTGCTAATCGTTCTGGACTTAAATAAAGGTAACAAAGCACTTTGCCGACTAGCATTTCTAACTCAGATAATACCGAGCGAGGAATTAACGTTGTTGAGCGAGGTCGAAGATAAAAAAAACCTTCTGGCGCTCTTATTAATTCAACATTATAACGTTGGTAAAATTGTTCAAGTTCTAGTTGAAAGTCCATTAAAAATGCATGATGATCAAGCTCATCAATGCCAATATGACGCCCAGAACGCAAAGTACTATCAAGCTCAGGAAAAATTGGGTTTGCAATTGCTTGCGCCAATTTAACTGGCATATATTTATCAATGGATGCTTGTGAACTTGCCGCTATGCGTCCCATAACTTCATCAAGATGATGTGCTGTTTGTTGTGTTTCAAAATCTTTAGTATCTGTTGATGACATGTGCTTGTACCTTAGCTCCATAATCGTTAATAGGTTTCCATTCGTTAGGTATACCGAGCAAATCATCTTCGGCAATACCAAGTCGAATAGCCTGATCGATAAATAACCTTGCTATATCAAAATGTTGTTCGCGTGGAAATTGTGCTAAATAGCTACAAATTGCAATACCAATATCAAGTGGTTTATTTTCTTGTTTAAAAATCAATAAATTTTGTTCAATATGTTTAATAATATGTTCTTGAATCTCTTCAATCATTTCAAATTCAAGTTCTGACGGTAATTCACCTGTAACTTCTGCTTCGTATAATGCGAGTTCTTCATCACGCATATCAAGCAAACGATCAGCATTTGCAAACGTAAGAGACCATGGTAAATCAAAGTAACTCTGAATTGATTTACGTAATCGTTGAGAAAATACACGGTTTTTATCTAAATCAATCGCTGTTCTAATAAATTTATGAACATGTCTATCATAACCTATCCAAAGGTCTATCGCTTTTTGCCCCCAACCAATAATTCGATCTAATTTACTTTGTAAATCTAATACTACATTATTAATTTTATCAAGTTCAGGATTATCAAGTGTTGCGTCTTGAATTAATAACAAACTGGCTTGTAGTTTATCGCCTGCTGCAGCTAAAGTATCTTGCAACTCACGAAGTGTTTGTGATGTTTCTGTTAGCAATCCTTCACAACTACTAATTGCTGCTTGCCAATCTTGGCTTAATAATGCAGATATATTTTGCTTAACATCTGCTTGTTGTTCATCCATAACACGTTGTGTTATATCAATACTATCAAAAATTTCAGCAACTGAATATTTTAAAGGGGCAAAGACATTTCGATGCCAATGTAAATCATCCCCCCCTTCGAGTGCTGCATCTGCAGCACGTTTCAATTCTTGTGCCACAATAGATAACTGAATGGATAAACGGAGTGACGAAAATTCACGCTGTCGAATATAATAATCAGAGATCCCTATTCCAAGGGGAGTTAAACGATAAATCGAATAACCATCAGTCATTTCACTTGCAAAACGTGTAATTAAACGCTGACGCACTAAATCATTAATAGCATTATTAGCTCTTACAGTAATAGTATCTTCACTTTGTTCAAAAATCTGTGAAACATGCCGAAAAGCATCAATTAATTCCGACTCAGTCATTTCACCATCGAAACGCTCGCTATTTAATACAGCAATAGCCAATAAAAAAGCTAACCTTTCAACAGGTAACGTAATTGAAAAATCATTCTTTTTTGCCCAAGAGACCAGTTCAGGTACTGATTGGGAAAAATCCATCATAGAGGTTTCCTTAGATTAACGTATCGTTTTATGTAAAAGTACCTTAAAAAGTTTAATAAACACAATATATAGTTTTAAAGACAAAATATTATTGATTATATAACAATTTGTAATAGTTAAAAATAACCAAACTTAAGATTTATGATTAGATGATTGAATATAAACAGTAAGTAAACATTTATTTATCCAGCCTTATTTTATATTACCTTTATCAAATTTATCCTATCCATCACCCATGCTCAGCTTGACATTACTAAACATCAAAACAATAATGATAATGATTATCATTTATATTTAAAATAAAGGTGGATATATGCGTAAAATATTTTTTTTAACTCTAGTAGGATTTGCTACTTACTTTATAACTCTAAAAGTCTCTGCCCATGGTATCTGGATTGCCAATCGAGTTGATCAAAAACAGATTATTTTAGGTGAAGGCCCATTGGACAACGGTTATAACCCAGATACGGTAAAACAAATTCATGCCTACACAAACGATTGGATGCCATCATCTGTTATAAAAAAAGAACACAGTAACTATGTGACCATTGAGCCAGCCGACAAAACATCAGTTGTGACGATTGATTTTGATTATGGATACTGGACACAAAATGCAGATGGAAAATATGTTAATTTACCCATGAATCAAGTCCAAGGCGCTAATGTTGGTATTCATGCCATAAAATATAGTGTAAATTATTTATCATCTGTTACTAACCCTAAAATCATTAAAGATATTCCATTACAAATCGTACCTAAAATTGATCCAACAAAATTGAATCGTGGGGACACATTACCTATTACTGTTTATAAAGATGGTCAACCTCTTGCAAATGTTCCTGTAATTATTGATGTAGTGAATAATTTAGATCAAACTATAAAAACTAATAATAACGGAGAAGTTGATATTATTGTTCCTAACCAAGGTTTAAATGTCATTGGTGTTGAAATTGGTTTTCCAATTAAAAATAAAAAGTTAGCTACCCAAGATAAATTCTTCACAACCTTAGTTTTTACTTTGATACCAGAAGAGTAGAATGTAAATTTTCAAAAAATATTTAATAACAAATAGTGGTAAACCTATAAAGAGACTATTTTTAAATGCATTCAGAATTAAAAATCCTAGATAGTATTATCTAGGATTCGCTGAAAGTTTAATATTTTTTATAACTCTGCATTAATAGGTCTAGGAATTAGAAAGCTAGAAAGTAAAGCTAAAATGGTAATAATTAATCCCAATAACATACCGTTGAAATAACCAGTTAATGTATTTGCATTTACCATTTGTATAGCGGGTAACAATGCAAAACTTAATCCTGCACCTAGATTAAATGCACCTGCATTCATACCCGGTAAAAAACCTGGATTATTTGATGGCGATAAAACGATACCTAATCCATTTAAGATAATATTAGCCATTCCTGCATAAAAAATACCTAATGCTATAACGCAAATAGATAAAATTGTTAAGGAATGAATACCATAAAACATGATTACTAAAATACCAATAATACAACCCAATAAACCTAGTTTTAATACTTTATTATATCCCATCGTTGGAGCTAAACGACCTGAGAATGGACCAATAAACCAACCAATTAACGCATAGGGAGTAAGAAGAATAAGTGAAGCCCAATCAGGATCAAGTCCAAAACCTATTTCATGATTTTGGGCTATTGACATAACTAAACCATTTACTATCGCAAAAATACCTGTCATGGTTAATGTTGTGGTTAATAATAAAGCCCACGTTGCTCTTCTTTTTAAATGTTCAATTGTAACCAAAGGTTGTTTATTGCGTTTTTCGGTACGCCAAAATAACATAAAACAAACAATAGCAAACAATGTGAGTCCAGTGACATAAAGCCAATTGGCATTGCCAATATTACCAGCCTCATTAAGTGCTAATAGCAAAGCTGCAATAGTAAGAACAATGAATAGAACACCTATCCAATCCATTTTAGTTCCAGCTGACGGTTTTGATTCTGGAGCAAAGCGATAGACAAAATAGGTAGAAATAGCAGCAACGACAGCAATAACCCAAAATACTGAACGGAAACCAAAATATGTAGCAAGTAAGCCACCTGCAATTGCATCAACACCAGCAATGCCACCATTTACGGCTGTAATAATTCCCATTAACATACCATATTGTTTGGCATCTTTAACTTCATAACTAAGCATTAATAAACAAAGTGGTACAACAGGACCTGATACACCTTGTATGATTCGGGCTGCATACAATACTTCTATATTAGGTGCTAGTGCTGCAAGTATGGTACCTAATGTCATAATAAGCAACATAAAGGTTAATACTTTTTTACGACCTTTTATATCACTCAAACGAGGTAAGAATAGTGAAAATAAAGCAGCAGCAGTAAAAAAAGAAGTTTGCGATAAACCTACAGCGGCATCATTGGTTCCTAACTCTTTAGCTATTGTTACTAATACTGGACTTAACATGCTTGCATTAAGTTGAAATGCAACACAAGCTGCAAGTAACGCAACCATTAATGTTATTATATTTTTCTTTTCTTTACTTTGATCTAACATACATTTACCTCACAGGAGCGTTCTAAAGAATCAAGAATTAAATCAATTGAATATTTTGAGCCTAATTGTATAGATGCTTCTGGTCGTACTTGAACATCTAATTCTGAATCACTATTAATATTTAGTGTTCTGTCAACTTTTCTTACACAGGGTTTAACAGCAATTAATTTAATATTAGGATTACCCTGTGCCAATAAAATCGCGTTAGTATCATGATGACTGGGATCACAATCTAAAATAATTTTTTTCGGCTGATTTGTCATAAATCGTTTCCTCTAGTAAATTTATTTATTAGCCATTTTTTGAAGTAAACTTTGATGAAACGGCATATTGAGTGCTTCTTAACTATTTATTGTCAAAGAAGCAAAAACAGAAGCATAACTTGCTGAGTAGTAAAGTGATTCGCCTTTTGCTAGTGAGACACAAAGTGCTCCATTAAAAGTATCTTTCGCACCTGTTATATCTAAAGTTACGGCTAAAAAGCGTTAATGTATTGATGATCTTTACCATTAAAAATCAGTGAATCTTTACTAACTAAAGTAAAAATAATGGGTTGAATACCTACTGAATATATTTTTTAAGCAACAAGTTTTGCTGTATCTAAATTAGTCACATTAAACTCGCCTCGGTGCTGTTTTGGGATAATAGTTGAATGATATCTTTAGAGTGTGGAGTAGGATTAAATACAACTTTTTCTCCTACAGATTTAGGTAATTTCATTGCATTAAAAACAGTATTAATAATATTTTCAAGTTGAACTAATAAAATATCAGATTTTTTTAAATAAGGTTCTAAGATTACAATTTTTTTATTAGTAATTGTTAAATTCCTCCTAAGATAAATGGCAATCATACTTTCATCTGAAACATAAATAACTGCATTACTTATCGATTCTTTCTTAGATTGATATAAATTAAACGTATTAATTTTTGCTAGTATGTGAAGATTATATTCAAATTAAATAAATTAATTTGTTTCAATTTAGATGACAAAATAAACCTTTTCTTCAACATAACTAGCAACAAAAGACTAATTAGTATGATTACCAGTTTAGTTGGTCATGTTTTTTACTAACATTACCTGACGACCTTTTAATGCCTCTAAATATTTGAGCGACGATGCTAACATTAATTGCTTCAAAACACACAAGCTGTTATTCACATTTTCTCTTCGTTTTTTGATTTTCTTCTGAATATCTAATTTGGATTAGATCTCAATTGAATCATTAAAAGAGTATTAATCATCATATCTTATGCAGTAAAACAGAAGCAAACAGAACCAAACTTAAATACGGTCAATTGCTTTAAAAATAGAAAAATATCTTAAAAAAGCAACAATTTTGACTTAAAAATAAACAATCAGATATTTTATATCTACGATTGCTTTTTACTATTTAGCGTATCTATCAAGATAATCACATAATATTATAAAAAATAATAATGTGGACTGAATGATAAAAAATAAATTACTTACTCGCTCTGACGCTATTTTATGCTAGAATCAAGGTACTATTACCAACTCACTTTAACATAAGGATGAAATGCAATGCATATCGGTATACCCAAAGAACGGTTAGCCAATGAAGCTAGAGTTGCAGCAACTCCCCAAACAGTTGGACAACTGTTAAAACTTGGATTTACAGTTTCTGTAGAACAAGGTGCAGGACACGCTGCTCATTTTGAAGATCAAGCATTTATTGATGCTGGAGCAACAATTCAAAATAATCATGATATTTGGCAAAATGACCTTATTTTAAAATTTCATGCACCAACTGATGAAGAAATTTTACTAATGAAAGAGGGATTAACTCTCATTAGCTATATTTATCCAGCCCAACATCAAGAACTTTTAGAAAAGCTTGCAGCTAAAAATATAACTGTAATGGCTATGGACTGTGTTCCACGTATCTCACGCGCTCAGTCCCTTGATGCATTAAGCTCAATGTCTAATATTGCAGGTTATCGATCTGTTATTGAAGCAGCAAATCAATTCGGTCGATTCTTTACTGGTCAAGTAACGGCTGCAGGTAAAGTACCGCCAGCAAAAGTTTTGGTAATTGGCGCAGGTGTTGCAGGCCTTGCAGCAATTGGCGCAGCAGTTAGTTTAGGTGCGATTGTTCGTGCATTTGATACACGCCCAGAAGTTGCAGAACAAATTAATAGTATGGGTGCTGACTTCTTAGAGTTAGATTTTGAAGAAGAAGCCGGTTCTGGTGACGGTTATGCAAAACAAATGTCTGCTGCCTTTATTGAAGCTGAAATGGCATTATTTGCTGAACAAGCAAAAGACGTAGATATCATTATTACTACAGCATTAATCCCTGGAAAACCAGCACCAAAACTTATTTCGAAAGAAATGGTTGAATCAATGAAACCAGGTAGCGTTATCGTTGATTTAGCAGCCTTAACGGGAGGCAACTGCGAGTTAACAAAACCAGGTGAAGTATTTGAAACAGACAATAATGTAAAAATTGTTGGTTATACTGATTTAGCTAATCGTATGCCAGCTCAAGCATCTCAACTTTATGGGACTAACATTGTTAATTTATTAAAACTGCTTACTAAAGAAAAAGATGGCAGCATTGATATTAACTTTGAAGATGTGGTTATCCGTGGTGTAACTGTAGTCAAAGATAAAGAAATTACTTGGCCTGCACCACCAATTCAAGTATCGGCTCAGCCTCAGAAAAAAGCAGCTGAACCTATTGCAAAACCAGAACCAAAACCAATGGATCCTCAGAAAAAATATGGGATTTTAACGTTAATCATTATTGCTTACTTCTGGTTAGCAAACTCAGTACCTGAAAGCTTTTTAGGACATTTTACTGTATTTGCACTATCTTGCGTTGTTGGTTATTACGTAGTTTGGAATGTTACCCATTCTTTGCATACACCACTTATGTCTGTAACCAATGCTATTTCCGGAATTATATTAGTTGGGGCTATATTGCAAGTCGGCGATGATAATGGCTTAACTACGGCAATTGCATTTATTGCTATTTTGATTGCTAGTATTAATATTTTTGGTGGATTCTTTGTTACCCAAAGAATGCTAAAAATGTTCCAACGTGGCAAATAAAGGAGAGAATCAATAATGTTAAGTAACGGAATTATTCAAGCAGCCTATGTTATTGCTGCATTACTTTTTATATTCAGTTTACGAGGTCTTTCCAATCAAGAATCAGCTAAATCAGGAAACATCTACGGTATGATCGGTATGGCAATAGCTCTTATCGCAGCAATTGCCAGCATAAATGGCGGATTACACTGGATCATTATTGCCATGATTATCGGTGCTGCTATTGGTTTGTATCTAGCGAAAAATGTTGAAATGACACAAATGCCTGAATTGGTTGCTTTGTTACATAGCTTTGTCGGTATGGCGGCCGTTCTTGTTGGTATAAACAGCTTCTTAGATCCGCACATGGTTGCAGCGAATGAAGTAACAATTCATTTAGTTGAAATTTTTGTAGGTGTATTTATCGGTGCAGTTACTTTCTCTGGATCAATTGTAGCCTTTGGAAAGTTAAATGGTAAAATTAGTTCAAAACCATTATCTCTCCCAAATAAACACTATCTAAATCTAGCGGCAATAGTTGTATCAGTTATCTTGATGTTTACATTTATCAATGCACAAACTGGTGCAGGCGCCCTAGTTTGTTTACTTATCATGACAATTATTGCACTAGTATTCGGTTTCCACCTTGTTGCATCAATTGGTGGTGCGGATATGCCTGTTGTTATCTCAATGCTTAATTCCTATTCTGGTTGGGCGGCAGCAGCGGCAGGCTTTATGTTACAAAATGATCTTCTAATTGTAACTGGTGCGTTAGTGGGTTCTTCTGGTGCAATTCTCTCTTATATCATGTGTAAAGCAATGAATCGTTCATTTATCAGTGTTATCGCTGGTGGATTTGGGAGCGATGGTAATGCAGCGAGTTCATCTGATGAAGAACAAGGTGAGTATCGTGAAATGCAACCTGCTGAAGTTGCACAAACATTAAAAGAAGCCCGTTCTGTTATCATCGTTCCTGGCTATGGTATGGCTGTAGCTCAAGCACAAGGTGCAGTAAGTAATATTACTGAAAAATTGCGTGCAATGGGTATTGAAGTAAGATTTGGTATCCATCCTGTTGCTGGTCGTTTACCGGGTCATATGAATGTATTATTAGCAGAAGCAAAAGTACCTTATGACATCGTTCTTGAAATGGATGAAATCAATGACGACTTCCCTGATACGGATGTTGTGTGGGTTATTGGTGCAAATGATACTGTTAATCCAGCAGCTGAAGAAGATCCTAATAGCCCTATAGCAGGTATGCCTGTTCTTGAAGTTTGGAAAGCAAAAACAGTGATTATTTCTAAACGCTCAATGAATACCGGCTATGCTGGCGTGCAAAACCCACTATTCTTTAAAGAAAATAGCTATATGTTATTTGGCGATGCCAAAGATAGTGTTGAAAAAGTGTTACAAAATTTATAATAATTAACTATTATAAACATGCTAAATGAACTGCAGCTTTTGTCGCAGTTCATTTAGCATTAATTTTTATTATTTGAAAATATATCTGACAAAAAGTTAACTACAAGACGAGTGATTTCACTATGTATTTCACTTCTCTGACGAATTCCTCCATCTTTACAAATAATTCCTTCACCTTGTTTTTCTTGGTTTAATATCTCTATTGCATTAGTTTTACACATTTGGATAAAACTAAAATGCATTGCATCTGGAATAGTAATATAAGTGGAAGATGACTTTGCTAAAAATTGTTGAAGGTAGCCCGATTCAAGTTGAGCATTTGTATCATCTAGATCAACACCTGCACCAATAATAAGAGAAGGTATTTTAATTTCTTGCAAGCTTTCAATTGTAAATCCTCTTGTCAAACCGGCATCTAAAGATATGAAAGCTTTTATTCTTGGGTCTAACATACTTTTATTCAGCTCTGAATTTGCTAAACCAAGTTCAGATAGCAAATGACAACCTTTCAAATAAGAATGTATCTTACAATCCTGATTAAATAAATTAACCGAAAATCTAGCGCCAGAAAGCGCTATTACAGACCAACCACCAAGAGAATGCCCTATAGCGGCAATCTGATTAAAATTAACAATATTTGAAAATGTTTGATTGCCAATTAAGGCATCAATTGTTTTACTTAAATCTTGTGGACGTAACCATAGTTTAGATGATTGTTCAATATTACGATCAAATATTGTTGTTCCTGGATGATTGGGAGCAGCAACAATATAACCTTTTAAAGCAAGTTCATTAGCAAGCCAACTTAGATTTTGCCAACTTCCACCATAACCATGTGAAAGCAAAGCTAATGGATATTTAGTCGTACTGATTTTCGGTTCAGCATCAGGAGTAACTTCATGACCATAAAAAATAGCATTTTCAGCTATAGTAACAGCGCCATGGTTATTGTTAGTAGGATACCAGACGGCAGGCAATATCTATAGGCCTACTATCTCGTTTATCATAATGAATTTTCTTAAAACCTATATTTTCTGATGCAGAACAAATAAATGGAAAAAATAAAATAAGAAAATTAAGCAAAAAGTATAGTTTAACCATTAAATTAATTCCTATTAAAATATGCAACTATTTTTAACTTTAACAATTACGCTTAATTAACGATATAATAAATTTAACAAATTGTTAATCAATAGTTTATTTTATTAGGCTACGCAATGAATAAACAGAATGGTAATTTAATTCTTGTCAAAAAGTTTCAGGTTAACTATACGTTTGAGTATAAAAAACTTGTAATTAATATTTTCCTTCTTTAATTAATTCTTTGTGATAAAGATAATAGGCACCACGTGAAACCATTCGAAGCTGGAAAATAAGATCTTCGATTAATTTTTGACGTTGAATGATATCAAAATCAATCGCTTCTGCTCCTGCATTAAAAGCAATGGTTACCATTGCTTCTGCTTGTGCTACGTTATAATGATGAGGCATTTGGTTAGCATTATCCAAATAGTCAACCAATTCTTCAATAAAATGTTGAATTTCACGCGCAATGGCTGACCGAAAGGCCGATGAAGTCCCTGCTTTTTCACGAAGTAATAGTAAAAAAACTTTGGGATTTTTATCTATAAACTCAATAAACGTTGTTACTGAAGTACGCAACACGCTACCACCTTTTTCAATACGTTTTCGTGCTTGGCGCAGCAATTGGCGAAGAGTTAAACCACTTTCATCAACCATTGCTAAACCTAATTCATCCATATCACGGAAATGTCGATAGAATGATGTTGCAGCAATACCTGCTTCTCGAGCAACTTCACGCAAACTCAAACTGGCAAATCCCTGCTCTGCATTCAATTGATTAAAAGCTGCATCAATTAGTGACCGACGAGTTCTCTGTTTCTGCTGTGCGCGTACACCATTGGTTTTAATATTTTTCATTTTTAATTTGTTGATGTTAATAAACGTTCTTTTTCAGCAAATACTTTTGGCATATGTTCACGAATCGTTTTTGCTATTGTTTCATAACGTGAACGCAAAGGTGAACCAGGTCTATAAATCAAAGCAATACTACGTACTGGAACAGGGTCAGTACATGGAATATAGCATATATTATCTCGTATTCTTTCATTTGGCGCTGCTAGCTCAGGAAACAAGGTTATTCCTCGACCAGCAGAAATCATGCTACGCAAGGTTTCTAAACTGGTTGCTTTAAATTGTTTATCTTCGTCAATACCTACTTGAAAACAATATCCCATAGCATGTTCACGTAAACAGTGCCCATCTTCTAACATTAAGAATTTTTCACCTTTTAAATTAGAGAGTTTAACTGTTTGTTTATTTGCTAACTCATTATTTGCTGGAACAGCTAAAAACATTGGCTCATTAAATAAAGGTAATTCTATAAATTGCGCTGTTTCTTTTACTTGCGCAATTATCGCACAATCCAACTTACCACTTTCAAGTTGAGCGACAATATTAGCAGTCTGTGCTTCATGTAAATAAAGCTCTAGTTGAGGAAAAGATTCATGTAGTACCGTTATTACATGTGGTAATAAATAAGGGGCAATAGTTGGTATTAAACCGATATGCATCGGCCCAGACATCTCTTCACCTTGGCGGCTAGCCATCTCTTTAAGGATTTGAATATTGCGTAATATCTCTTTTGCTTGCTCAACAAGCATCATTCCTGTTTGAGTAAATAAAACTTTGCGACTAGTACGTTCTAGTAACATTACGCCTAGTTCATCTTCCAATTTTCTGATTTGCCCACTTAAAGTTGGTTGACTCACGTTGCAAGCATCAGCAGCTTTACGAAAATGACGAAATTCAGCTAACGAAACAAAATATTCCAAATCACGAATATTCATAATGTCCCCAAAATAAGTTATCAGTTAATGGTATATACTCAAACGATTTTTATTGACTAATTCTGTTTTGAAAAAATTAACATATTAAAAATATAACTCACATATTTATCATGTTATTTATACAAACTATTTCTTTCAATAAATTAAAAATCTTTGAATATAGGTTAGTTAATCATAATTAGATAGTAAAATTACACATAAAATACATGTAAATAGATAATGTTGCTTTCTACAGCAATATTGCTAATTGTACTATATAAAGTGCTATTGTTGATAATTATGTTTAAAAATTTAAATACAATATTAAACTAAAATCATAAAATATTTAATTTTACTATAGTTAAAGTTAACAAATGAAGAAAAATGGAAAGTTATAAGTAATTGAGATATAATTTCGCGCAATATCACTTGAGTAAATACACTTTCAGAGGTGCACTATTTTTAAACATGTCTCTCGCTTTTGCCGTAAAATGTTTCACATTGAAGAACAAAAAAAATCTCGGTATATTTCCATTTCTCGCAATGAACATAATATTTCACGTAAAGATATTAGTGAAAATGCATTAAAAGTTCTTTATAGATTAAACAAACAAGGGTATGAAGCTTACTTAGTTGGTGGGTGTATTCGTGATCTTTTACTTGGTAAAACACCCAAAGATTTTGATATCGCAACCAATGCGACACCAGAACAAGTGCAAAAAACATTCCGCAATTGCCGTTTAGTGGGAAAACGGTTTCGTTTGGCACACATTATGTTTGGTAAAGAGATTATTGAAGTAGCAACCTTTCGTGGTGAACACAGCAACCAAGATGAACAAAACAATATCGCCAAACGTTCCCAATCGGGAATGTTACTGCGTGATAATGTATACGGAACAATTGAACAAGATGCCGTTCGTCGTGATTTCACAATGAACGCTTTTTATTATAGTATAAAAGATTTTACATTACGTGATTATTGTGGTGGCTTAAAAGATTTACAAAATGGAATCATTCGTTTAATTGGTGATCCAAAAGTTCGTTATCGAGAAGATCCAGTTAGGATGTTAAGAACGATTCGTTTTGCCGCTAAACTTGATATGCAAATTGAGCCATCAACCTCTGAGCCAATTAAACATCTTGCACCTTTGTTAAAAAATATTCCGTCAGCAAGACTTTTTGATGAATCGCTAAAATTATTACAATCAGGCAATGGTTATAACACTTATTTATTATTAAGAAAATATCATCTTTTTGAGCAGCTATTTCCTGTCATTGAACGGCTATTTACTCAAAATAATAATAGCCATTTAGAAAAAATGATTGAGCAAGTTTTAAAAAATACTGATTACCGCATAACTAATAAGCAACGTGTTAATCCAGCATTTTTATTTGCCGCTTTTTTTTGGTATCCAATTATTGAACAGGCACAATTAACTTGCGTTGAAAGTGGTTTATTATTTCATGATGCATTTTCAATGGCTATTAATGATGTACTAAGTGAACAATGCCGAATTATTGCAATACCTAAAAGATTGACAACAATAATGGGAGATATCTGGCGTTTACAATTACGAATGAAAAAACGTGAAGGTAAACGTGCATTTGCAATTTTGGAACATCCTAAATTCCGTGCAGCTTATGACTTATTAGAAATGCGTGCATCCATCGAAAAAGGTGAGCTTTTAGCTCTGGCTAAATGGTGGGATGAATTTCAGCATACTTCTGTTGACAAAAGAATAGTAATGGTTAAGCAATTGAGTAAAACAAATAAGCGAAGAGCCAAACATTAATTTTTCGTTCGCACTTTTGTAAATAATCGTTATAATGTTTAGCATATAATAATCATAACTACCTTTAATCATTGATGAAAAAATTAACGCCGTCATTTATTGCAATTACCGTTACCCTTTCATTGTCTAATAGCTGTTACGCTATAGGTTTACCTAAAGCTGAAAGTAATAATCCACAATGTCTTGCCAATGTTCCTAAATTTGATCGGCCTTTAGTTAAAGGTGATATTAACACATTACCAGTTAATGCCGAAGCAAACCAATTTAAAGCTATTTATCCAAATACAGTCATTTATCAAGGTGATGTTTCAATAGAACAAGGAAACCGCACAGTACAAGCGAATAAAGTTACAATTGACTCAACGAATAAAAATAATCGTATGGCGATCTTACAAGGTAACATTAATTATCAAGATAATTTGATCAATATAAAAGGCAATAATGCATCAATGAATCTTAATAATAATGATACTCAAATTAGCCCTGGTGAGTACCATCTTGTCAATCGTCTTGGTCGTGGTGATGCTGATGAGATGAAACTTGAGAAAAATCGATTGATAATTCTAAAAAATGGCAGTTTTACCTCCTGCCCTGTCGATGACAGTACTTGGAGTATTAAAGGTTCAACGATTATTCACGATAATGAAGAAGAATTACTTGAAGTATGGAATGCAGTATTTCGTATTGGTAAAGTTCCCGTGCTCTATTCGCCTTACTTACAATTACCTACAGGTAATAAGCGTCGTTCTGGTTTATTAATTCCTAATCTAAGTTATGACAGTGTCAGTGGTGTAGATTTTGCTTTACCTATTTATTGGAATATTGCACCTAATTATGATGCCACATTTACTCCAAGGGTATTGCAACGTCGAGGTCTTCAATTACAAACTGAATTCCGCTATTTAAATGAACTTGGTTTGGGTACACTAGCATTTGATTGGTTACAACATGATGCTAAATATAGCGAAGATAGGGATAGATTATTAAATGGTAATAACTATGATGACAATCGTCATCGCTGGTTATTCTATTGGAAAAACGATGAATTAATTAATTACAATTGGCGTTTTACTGTTGATTCGACCCGTGTAAGTGATAATCAATATCTAGCAGATTTAGATTCTAAATATACATCCCAAACAGCAGGTTATCTTACACAGTTTTATAAACTGGGCTATAATGATCCTAACTGGGATATTACTTTGGGTTATAGACACTTTCAAGCCTTTCAAGATGGCGTTAAAGATTCTTTGTATCAAACTCAACCACAATTAAATATTAATTATTATAATTATGATTTTGGACCGCTAAAATTCAAAACATTTTCGCAAGTGTCTCATTTTATAAGCTCAGGAAAAAATAATCCTAAAGCATGGCGAGCTCATATTGAGCCATCATTTAATTATACTTTAACTAATTCTTGGACAATCTTAACCACTTCAGCCGGTATAATGGCAACCCATTATAGTCAAGATAATATTAAAAGAAATATTGATCGATATAAACAGTTAGATAAAAATGTTAACCGCTTTATACCAAAATTTAGTATTGATGGTAAAATTATATTTGAACGTGACTTCAATTTCATTGATGGCTATACCCAGACATTAGAACCGCGCGTAAAATATATCTATATTCCATATCGAAATCAGTCTAATATAGGAACTTATGACTCAACCTTATTACAGTTTGATTATGTAGGTCTATTTAGAGATCAACCATACAGTGGGTTAGATCGAATTGCTTCCGCTAATAATATAGCTACAGGGGTAACAACTCGTTTTTACGATGATAATAAAGTTGAAAAGTTTAATTTATCCATAGGGCAGATAACTTATTTTACTAAATCAAAAACCAGTGAACATAATACTGAGTTAGATAAAAATTCGGATACTGGTAGTATCACTTGGGCATCAGATAATTTTTGGCGGGTTACTAATGATGTAATTTTCAGAAGTGGTATACAATATGATACTCGAATTGATACCGTATCTTTAGCTAATGCAATATTTGAGTATCGCCCATCAAGTGAAAAATTATTACAACTATCTTATCGTTATGCTAACCATAATTATATCAATACGGTTGATTCAAATTCTTTATATAAGAATTATAAACAAGATATATCACAAGCTGGATTTGTTACGGCGTGGCCATTGTCACAAACGATCAATGCAGTAGGTTCATACTATTACGATGTCGGCTTAGGGCAAACTGTCGATAGCTCAATAGGGTTACATTACAGTGACTGTTGCTGGGGAATGACCGTACAATATGGACGAAAGTTAACAGATTGGGATTCAATTTCACGTAGTAGTAAATACGAAAATAAACTTTCAGTTAATTTTGAATTACAAGGTTTAGGTCGTAACCGTGATGCGAAAGCAAAAATGTTAAACTTTGGTAAACTGCCATACACAACAACATTTTAATTTTACTTAATATAACTAAATAAATTAATACAGTAATATTTATACTGTAACAAACAACATGAGTAGCGCAAATATGAAACTATCAAACCTATTGATTACTTTAAATTTAAGTTTAAGTTTAACCATAGGACTACTTACACCATTATCAACCGTTGCTGCACCTAAGGTTATTGAACGAGTAGCTGCGGTAGTTAATAATAATGTCATTTTGGAAAGTGATATTAACGACATGTTAAAAACAATTAAGGCCAGTACAGATGCGAGCAATCTACCTAATGATAAAGTATTAAGAGAACAAATTCTGGATCGCTTAATTATTGAAAATTTAATTTTACAAAAAGCCGCGAAAGCCAAAATAACAATTAATGATGATGAAGTCACCAATGCTATTGCTAGAATCGCAGGGCAAAACGGTATGACGATTGATGAGCTCAGAAGTAAACTTTCAATAATGGGTATTAGTTACAGCAGTTATCGGGAACGAATCCATAATGACATGTTGATTGAACAGACCAGAATGAATGAGGTTAGGCCTAGAATTAAAATTTCAGAAAAAGAAGTTGAAACTTTGACTAAAAATCTTGCTGAACAACCAGCCAACAATAAAGATGTCAAAATTAGTCATATTTTAATATCAGTACCAGAAAAAGCGTCTAAACAACAAATTGATAATGCAATTAACAAAGCAAATGATATCCTTAATCGGGCACAAAAAGGTGAAAATTTTGCAAAATTAGCAGCGACATATTCAAATGATGATTACGCTTTAAAAGGCGGTAATATGGGTTGGAATAAACTCAACGAGCTACCAACTATCTTTGAAGAACGGCTCATTAGAGCACCAAAAGGCAGTATTATTGGCCCAATTCGTTCTGGCGTTGGATTACATATTTTGAAAGTAGATGATACCCGCACAGAAGCTCCCAAAAAATATACTATTGAAGAAATGAATGCTCGCCATATTTTAATTAAAACAAATGTATTGGTGACAGACGAAATAGCTAAACAAAAATTGAATGATATTCGCAAATCAATAATCAGTGGTGCAATAAGTTTTGAAGCAGCCGCAAAGGCTAATTCAGAAGATCCTGGCTCAGCCGAAAATGGAGGAAATTTAGGTTGGAGTCGCCCAGATGTTTATGACAGTGGATTTAGAAATGCCCTAGTTCGGTTAAAAAAAGGTGAAATCAGCCAGCCAGTTAAATCATCTTTCGGTTGGCATTTGATTCAATTACTCGATACCAAACAAACTGATGGCACAAATGCAGTTAAACAAGATCGGGCTTACCGATTGATATTTAATCGTAAATTTAGTGAGGAAGCACAAGTGTGGATTCAAGAATTAAAAGGCGATGCCTACATTAACATTACAGGTGAAGATAAGCATGAATAATCGTGTACACCAAGGGCATTTCGCCCGTAAACGATTCGGACAAAATTTTTTACACGATGACTATATTATTGAAAGCATTGTTGCAGCTATACAGCCTAAAGCAGATCAAGCTCTAGTAGAAATTGGTCCTGGACTAGCTGCATTAACTGTTCCAGTTAGTAAATACGTTGACCATTTGACGGTTGTAGAAATTGATAGAGATTTAGCCAGTAGATTGATTGATAATCCTCTATTAAATGATAAATTGACAGTTATTGAACAAGATGCTCTGACATTTGACTTTAATGAATTAAAGCAACAATTAGGTAAACCATTAAGAGTATTTGGTAACTTACCCTATAATATCTCTACACCGTTGATGTTCCATTTATTTGAATATGCCAATATCATTACTGATATGCATTTTATGTTACAAAAAGAAGTAGTAACTCGACTTGTCGCCGCACCTAATAGTAAAGACTATGGTAGATTAAGTGTAATGGCACAATATTTTTGCCAAATTATTCCAGTATTAGAAGTACCTCCAACATCATTTAAACCAGCACCAAAAGTTGATTCTGCGGTTGTAAAGTTGATTCCATATAAAGAAAAACCTTATCAAGTAAATGATGTCAAAATACTTTCTCGTGTAACAACTGAAGCATTTAATCAACGCCGAAAAACGATCCGTAACAGTTTAGGCAATATGTTTACAGCCGAACAATTAGTTGAACTCAATATTGATCCAAATTTACGCGCTGAAAATCTAACTGTTCAACAATATTGCCAACTTGCAAATGCATGGAAATAATATTATGGCAAATTTACTCATTGGTGATATTCATGGTTGTTATGATGAATTCATGCGATTACTTGAAAAAGCAAAATTCTCATCTTCAGATACTTTATGGTTAACAGGGGATCTGGTTGCCCGAGGACCTAAATCATTAGATGTTTTACGATTTGTTAAGCAAAATAGTCAGAAAATTCGTATGGTTTTGGGTAATCATGATTTGCACTTATTATCAGTATATGCTGGTGTTACACTTGTTAAAAAGAAAGATAATTTAGATGAAGTCATCAATGCTCCCGATTATGATGAACTTATGAACTGGCTACGTAAACAGCCATTGGTTCAAATTGATGAATCATTAAAATTAATCATGACCCATGCGGGTATTTCACCACAATGGGATCTTGAATTACTAAAAAAATGCGCTCACGATCTGAATGTTATGCTATCTAGTGATTCATATCCCTTATTTTTAGATAAAATGTATGGTAACTTTCCTGATGAATGGTCATCAGATTTACAAGGATTGGATCGCCTACGTTATATTGCCAATGCGCTAACACGTATGCGTTTTTGTTATGAAGATGGCCGGTTAGATTTTTATTTTAAAAAATCACCTGAACAAGCACCAATAAAACTTAAACCTTGGTTTTTATTGCCAAGTAAAATACCCGCACAATATAGTATTGCTTTCGGGCATTGGGCTGCATTAAATGGTAAAGGTACACCAGAAAATATTTATGCACTTGATACTGGATGTTGTTGGGGAGGAAAACTGACATGTTTACGATTTGAAGATAAAAAATATTTCAAAAAACGTAATATTGAAACGAAAAATTAAAGTTATTATTAACAAGGACTTATTATTATGTCTGCATTATCTGTCATAAAATCTATTTGGAAAGTGATTAATGTAATAAGAGAAACGTTTCTTAATTTGATATTCTTAGTTATTATTCTGCTTATCTTCGGCGGTATTGGCTTAATAAATGAAGCTCAAAAGCAAGATACAGTTCCTCAATATGGTTCATTGGTTTTAGATCTTGAAGGTGTTATTGTTGATAACACGAATTACAATGATGAAATCTATGCACTACAAAATAAAATTTATGGTAAAAAAGTAAATACTTCCCGCGAAAATAGTTTGTTTATATTAACGCAAAAAATTGCCCAAGCAACCACCGATCCAAATATTAAAAGCATTATTTTAAAATTAGATAATTTTGTTGGTGCCGATCTGAGCTCTTTACAATATGTGGGCAAGTATTTAACCAAATTTAAAGAAGCTAAAAAACCAATTTATGCCTTTGGAACAAGTTATAATCAGAGCCAATATTATTTAGCGAGTTATGCTAATAAAATCTATCTAACACCTCTTGGCTCAGTCAACGTATATGGATTAGCTGCAAACAACTTATACTATAAAACCCTACTTGATAATTTAAAAGTTAATACACATGTTTTCAGAGTAGGAACGTATAAATCTGCCATTGAGCCATTTATTCGTGATGACATGTCGGAAGATGCGAGAAATAATACAACTCGTTGGTTAACCCATATGTGGGATAATTACCTTAATGATATCTCAACACAACGAAAAAAAGCCAATTCACAATTAGTGCCTGCACCTGAAACAATGCTATCAGAATTAAGAGCTGCTAATGGTAATATGGCTCAATATGCTTTATCTAATGGCTTAGTTGATGTTATTGCTTCAAGTCATCAATATGAATTAGAATTCACTGATCAACATGAAGTTAGTATTTACGATTATCAACTTAAATCAGAAAATGAACAATTAGTTGGTGATAATAATAAGAGTAATACTCCACTTATCGCTGTTGTCTTTGTCAATGGTACGATCACCAATGGTGAAAATAGCAATAATGTAGCAGGAAGCGAAGACATTGTTCAGCAACTTAAAGAAATTCGTAAGAACCTAGATAAGCAAAATATACAAGCTGTAGTATTACGAGTAAATAGCCCTGGGGGTAGTGTTGATGCATCTGAAGCGATTCGTAGTGAATTAGAAGCTTTACGTAGTTATCAAATTCCTGTCGTTGTTTCTATGGGCGGAATGGCTGCATCAGGTGGATACTGGATCTCAACTGAATCTGATTATATTGTTGCAAGTCCAAACACAATTACAGGCTCTATTGGTATCTTCGGTATTATTTCAACATTTGAAAACTCTTTATCTCATATTGGTGTTTATAGTGATGGAGTAAGTACATCACCATTGGCAGGCAATAATTTAACTAAAAACTTGCCTGAAGAAACAAACCAATTAATTCAAATGAACATCAACAATGGCTACCAAACATTTATTTCGCTAGTAGCAAAAGCGCGAAAAATGACAACGGAACAAGTAGATAAAATTGGACAAGGTCAAGTCTGGTTAGGAGCAGAAGCAGACAAAATAGGGCTTATTGATAAGTTAGGTGATTTTGATGATGCCGTTGAAATAGCTGCAACATTAGCAAATTTAACTGATTATAAAATTGACTGGCCAAAATCTGAAGTAAATTGGTTTAATGCATTATATTCAGATATGATAGCTATCTTACCGCAATCAACAGCTGAGATATTATTTGAACATCTTCCTGAAGCAAAACAGCTAAAACAACATATCTCTTTATGGAATAATTTTAACGACACCCAAAATCGTTATATTTATTGCTTAAATTGTGCTGATGTTCGTTAATTTTTATCACTATCCGCCATGAATATGGCGGATAGAATTTTTCATTTGTTGCTAGATATTCCGTTCTAATATGTTAATGATTTTTTCTTTGACTGAAAAAATAACTCATATTTTTCATCGCTTCTTGAATATTTTGGTAATTTGGTACCTCGTTAACCTCACGATTATGTATATCCATATAACGACTAATACCAATTCTATTAACAAAATAGATATTATCTGGTGTTCTAACAGCATAAGAACTGTAGTTAGACATTAATAACCAATTACGATCAGTTATAGGTTGAAATAAATCATATCCGGTAGAATAATCCTTTATATCATTTTCAACATATAAATAATGCTTCATTAGGGTTGGGACAACATCTTCATGGTTAGTTAATTTATTACTGTTATTTATCAAATTACCTAACTCTGTCGCACCAACAATAATAAAAGGTACCTTAGTTTGTGCATCAGTATAATTACCATTATGCCCCCAAAAACCTAGTTTATTATCATTCATTTCTTGACTATGATCACCTGTTATAATTAACAATGTATCATTTAAAGAGTCTGATTTAATAAGTTCATCATAAATATTTTGTAATAAATAATCATCATAATAGACACTTTGTTTGTAACGATTAAAAATCGGCAAAGGATCTGTATCATTGTTCAATGTCATATAGTTAAGATCGCCAATAGGTTTGAACTTAACTGAAAAATCATCTGGGAAATCATACGCATGAGGCGCATCATAAAATAAAAAAGAAAACGTTGGTCTTGAAATATCTCGCGATTTATACCATGCTAACCAATCATCAGTGATTTGTTTATCCCGTTTAGATGCTGAGCCATCTTTACTACTGATTCTTAAGTTTTCAATAGTAACAAACGCAGTTCGATCAAATTCAGGTGCAGTTACTTTAGCTGATGTAAAAATACCAATATTATAATTTTCTTTCTGTAAAGTTGTAATAAATACGGACGGAATGCTACCACGTAAAAATGAATCCCAGTAAGTACCTGGAATACCATAAAAAAGTCCAAAAATACCGGTACGCGTTGCATTACCTGTCGAATAATGATTATTAAAGATCACGCCATTATTATTCTTAACAAACTGAAAAGTATTTGGTGAGATTTCATTACTAAAAGTATCATATCGCCATGAATCTAAAACAATAAATATTATATTTTTAAGTTTTTTATTTTCTGGGTTAATCACTAACGGATTTTTAGGATAATCGACAGTTGCATTAATATTATCTTTATCATAAACAACTTTTCGTGCACCTTCCTTATCAAAAATACTCATGATTTTTTTTGAAGTCAATGGACGATAAAGCGGAATATATTCTTTCACAACCATTATTGGAGAATAAGCATAATAAAAACCAACCATATGTCCAAACTGGCTAATAAATAAAGAAGCAATTAATAGCAGTGTGGATAATAAAATTACTTTCGATTTATTATGAGGTTTAGATACTTGGAAATCAATAATATAGATAATAAGATATTCAACACAAAATGAAACGATAATAAGCGCCAGCATTAACAAATACGTTGTTATAGAAAAATCAACAACTTGACCTGATAATACCACTGATAAAACAGATTCATTAATATGGAATCGATATTGCTGAAAAACAATTGTATCAACATATAATGTTATTTGAATAAAACTAAATAAAATAGCAAGAATGGCATAACATAAATATTTTCTTAACCACAGGGTTGGTATACAGATTAAAAAAAACAATATATATAATGAAAAAAAATGTCCAAGTACAGCAAACACTGAAAATGTGCTACCAAGCCAAGAAAACGCTACATCAGGAACCAGAAAGAAACGTACTGCAATAAGAGATGAAATGAAGATATTTATTAAAACAAAACAGTATAATTTTTTCATAGTACTCACTAGTAGACCATCCATTCACTTAACATCAAAAGAATCTTACAGTATTTTATACTGAAACGTAGTGCTTTCCTGAAACTTTTTAACAAGTTAGCATTATCTAGATAAATACTAATAAAATATTAACAAAAAAGGGCTCTAATTGAGCCCTCTTTCTAGATTCAAACCATTATCGTCTATCGGCAAAAATTCTTAATAACATAATAAATAAATTGATAAAATCAAGATAAAGTTGTAATGCACCTAAAATAACATAACGTCTAAATATATTCTGATCGTCTTGAGGTAAACCGTCACCTAATTCTTTCAATTTTTGAGTATCGTAAGCAGTTAATCCTGCAAAAACAAATACACCAATATAGGTAATAGCCCACATCAATGGTTCACTATGCATAAATATATTCACTAATGATGCAATGACTAATCCAATTAATCCCATAAATAAGAAACGACCGAAACTAGACAAATCTCGCTTAGTAGTATAGCCATAAAAAGCCAAAGCTGCGAACATACCTGCGGTAATAAAAAACACACTTGCTATTGACGATGAAGTATAAACTAGAAAATAGATTGAAAAGGTACAACCATTTAAAACCGAATAAAGCATAAATAATGTCGTTGCGGCAGCGCCAGAAAGACGATTAATCATGCCAGAAATAACGAAAACTAATGCCAGTTCCGCTATCATCAATACCCACATACCTTTATATAATAATTGTATCAGCGCAAGATTACTTGATGCAAACCAAGCAACTAAAGCTGTTAATAATAAACCAACAGTCATCCAACCATATACATGGCTCATATACGTTTGTACACGACTGCCAGCTTGTTCATTAATCAAGCCATTCGGCGAAAAACTTGCCATTCCTTATCTCTCCTAAAAATGCCATATAAACTATCGTATTATATATTAAATAGGGATTAATTCCATTTTTTCAATGCATCTACGTCAGTTTTTTTTGCTTCAACCCAGCTATCGCCATCAATGGTTCGTTCTTTCTTCCAAAATGGCGCTTCATTTTTTAAAATATCCATAATAAATTCAGCAGCCGCAAATGAATCGGCACGATGAGCACTACTTACCCCAACAAATACGATCTGCTCATTAGCATTAATTTCCCCAACTCGATGTATAACCACAACTCGACTTAATTGCCATCTTTTTCGAGCATTAGCGATTATATTAGCTAAAACTTTCTCTGTCATTTCTGCATAATGTTCTAAATAAAGGCTCAATGTCTGTTTTTCAAAACAACGAACCTTACCCATAAAAGTGACAATAGCACCATCTTGGGGTAATTCTGAAAGCCAATTAATTAACTGATTATTATCAATTGACTCTTCATTTACTTTAATAATATCCATCGTTTTAACCACCTGTTACAGGAGGGAAAAAGGCAATTTCATCGCCAGCCTGAATAATATAATTAGAATCAACCAATACTTGGTTCACGGCACATAAAATAACTCTCTCTTTGAATGCTAAAGCCCACCTATCGCCACGTTTGCTGAGTTGTTCAAGTAATTCCAAAATAGAAACTTGATTAGCATCTAAGATAATGCTGTCAATTTCAACTAACTCTCTAATTTGAGCAAAAAAAATAATTTTATTCATCTAGTTCCTTGGCAATAAAGTCTCCAGACTTACCACCACTCTTATTCAATAATCTTACTTGCGTAATGACCATATCCTTTTGTACAGCCTTACACATATCATAAATAGTTAAAGCAGCAACTGAAGCTGCTACCATAGCCTCCATTTCAACACCTGTTTGCCCGTTTAATCGACAGTTAGCTTGAATTCGAATACAACTTTTTATTCGATCAGCTTCAATATTAATTTCAATCTTACTGAGTAAAAGCGGATGGCATAGAGGAATAATATCCCAAGTTTTTTTTGCAGCTTGAATACCAGCAATTCTTGCTGTCGCAAAAACATCCCCTTTATGATGTTTACCTTCGATAATCATATCAAGTGTTTTGGTATTCATTAAAACTAATGATTCTGCGCTTGCTTGTCGCATTGTTAGCTGTTTATTTGAAACATCAACCATATGAGCATCACCGCGCTGATTAATATGCGAAAATGACTCGGGCATATTTTTGATTCCTTAAAAAATTTATCAACTCTTTAGAATATATCCAAGATAGCAAAATTTTACAAGTAGCTACTCAACTGATTAAATTAATCATTATCAGAACATATAAAAAATTAGTTTGATTTGACCTTTCAAATCATCTATAAATTTGGTATGTTTTTGCGAGTTAAATAAAAACTGCGTACAATATTACTCTCTTTAAATATAGTTGTGATTATCAATGCTTATTGCTCATGTTGCCTTACCAGTACCACTTTACCAACTTTATGATTATAACTTAACCAAGCCCGCCCAAATTGGAATGCGGGTGAAAGTTCCATTTGGTACCCGTAATGCCATAGGTATTATTGTTAAAATAGATCAACAAACCAATATTGATATTAAAAGTTTAAAAAATATAACTACAATTATTGATAGCGAACCTCTTTTTACCCCAGATATCTGGCAATTATTAAATTGGGCGGCAAGTTATTATCATTATCCAATTGGTGAAGTGTTATTTCATGCGATGCCTGTTTTATTAAGGCAAGGACGCGAAGCTAACAAAGCTCAAATCACACATTGGCAATTAACCGAATTAGGAGAGAATATCGATCTGACTGCATTATCACGGACACCAAAACAAAAATTATTATTATCATCATTTAGAGACAATACTGTTAATTCTATCAACGTAAGCACTACTATCTATAATGAATTAGAGAAAAAAAAACTAATAACACGCGTAAATGTCCAAGCAGATAATATAATTTGGCAAGCAAATTTTTCTGCAAATCCAAACTTGATTAAATTAAATCAAGAACAATGCTATGCAATAGATACAGTAAATAATCATCGTCATAATTTTGCAGTATTTCTTTTAGAGGGTGTCACTGGTTCAGGAAAAACTGAAGTGTATCTCAATATAATATCTAATGTATTAGCTAAAGGTAAACAAGCATTAGTATTGGTACCTGAAATTAGCCTTACACCACAAACAATTAAACGTTTTAAAGAACGATTTAATGCTCCAATAGATATTCTACATTCTGGATTAACTAATCAACAGAGACTAGCTGTTTGGTTAAGAAGCAAAAATGGAGAAAATGCCATTGTTGTTGGTACCCGTTCATCACTTTTCACACCATTTAAAAATTTAGGTATGATTATCGTTGACGAAGAGCATGATAGTTCTTATAAACAGCAAGAAGGATGGCGTTATAATGCTCGTGATTTAGCAATTATTCGTGCAAAACTTAAAAATATCCCTATTTTATTAGGTTCTGCAACGCCTTCATTAGAAACTTTAAATAATGTTAAAAATCATAGATACCAATTGTTACAATTAACAAAACGTGCAGGCCATGCTAAACCTGTAAAGCAATCTATTTTAGATATTCGAGGTTTAACACTTGTAGCTGGCTTATCACAACCCTTAATTGAACAAATAAAAATACATTTACACAATAATAATCAAGTCATGTTATTTTTAAATCGGCGTGGTTATTCACCTTTATTAATATGTCATGATTGTGGTTGGATTGCGGAATGTCCTCGTTGTGATCGTCCATATACTTTTCACAACCAATCACAAAAACTTAGTTGTCATTACTGTGATACACCAAGAGCAATTCCAAAACAATGTCCAAAATGTGGTTCAACTCATTTAGTACCGGTTGGTTTTGGTACTGAGCAATTAGAAAAACAACTTCAGCTTCTTTTTCCTAACACTAAAATAAGTCGTATTGATCGTGATACAGTAGCTAAGAAAGGAGCATTAGAAAATTATTTACAAAGTATTCAGCAAGGTGGTGCACATATTTTAGTTGGCACACAAATTTTAGCTAAAGGTCATCATTTTCCTGATATAACATTAGTTGGTATTGTAGATGTCGACGGAGCTTTATTTTCGAGTGATTTTCGAGCCACAGAGCAATTTGCTCAAATCTATACTCAAGTGTCAGGACGAGCTGGCCGAGAAACAAAAACAGGAGAAGTAATATTACAAACCTATCATCCTGAGCATCCATTATTAAATGTATTATTAAATAATGGATATCAAGAATTCGCTAAACAGACCTTAAAAGAACGTCAACAAACGCTATTACCTCCATTCAGTTATCAAGCATTAATTCGTGCGGCTGATCGCAATAATCATCATGCACAAAAGTTTTTGCAACTTATTCATGACAGATTAAAAGAGTATGGTGATAATTCCTTATGGCAACTTGGTCCTATGCCAGCAAATCAACCTAAAAAAGCAGGATATTACCGATGGCAACTTTTGTTACAACACACAAATAGGCAATTATTACAATTAATTTTAGATAACCTTATTATTGATATAGAAAAATGGAATGAAACATCAAAAGTAAGATGGAGTATTGATATTGATCCTATCAATAATTAATATGTGATAATCGCCGACCGATATTAATAATCGGCGGCTTAAAATAAAATTATAACGCTATTTTACCTACATTTTTGTCCAACGTTGCTTGACCTATACCGGAAACTTCTTTCAATTGTTCGATAGATACAAACGCCCCAAATTTTTCACGATATTCAACAATTTTTTTGGCTTTACTTATCCCTATACCTGTTAAAACTTTAGCTAACTCTTCTGCTGTAGCTGTATTAATATTAACTTGTATAATTTGTTGCTGATCTTTTTTAGTTACTTCATTTTTAGTTACTTCATTAGATGAATTATCCGCAAAACTTAATCCAGAAAAAGTGATACTTGATAATAAAATACAAAAAATTGAAAATAGTTTCATTTGATTAACCTCTTAAAAATAGTTATGCAATTAATATGCTTTTTAACTATCTCATTTAATCAAATATTAAACGTTTATTAATTTCATAAATGAAAAAAGTCACCGAAGTGACTTTTCATTTTTGCTGAATTTTGCATTAATTTATGATTTGGATCACAAATTAGCATCTGGCATAATTTCAATTTTAGCTTTGGAACGAATATCTTCAGTAAGAGAAGAATAGATATTATTGATATATAATGGTAATAATTCAGACGAAATATCTTTCTGTTCGTTAGGTGTTTTTACGCCGGTTAATACCACAATAGCAGCACTTTTATCATCTAAGTATTGAACACCAAAAACTCGTTTAGATGTAACTGATGGTACCAAATCAAAAACCATATCAACAATTTTCTTATCCAACACTTTTGAATCCCGAGTAAGTTTATAACTTTGAGCAAAGTTTACATTTGACGAACTACCTGTTTCGTTTAATTGCGCTAATATATTATCTACAGTCGATGTAAAACGTTCATTAGCAATATTTTGATAGAGTTTTTTATTAATTTCATCTTGGACTTCTTCAAAAGGTGCTATCCCTTCCTTACGATAATCAACAATTTGAATAACAAAATCAGTCATATCAATACCTTGACCAACAGTTATCATTTCCGAAACGTTACCTGTTGCTTGACCATCAACAATCATTTGATCACCAAATGCAACATCCCTAACTTCAGGATATCGTAAGATCGTAGCGATATCATTGTAATAAGACCAATCTGAATTAACTATATGTAAATCAGAATCTTTTGCAATCGCTTCTAATGAATTAGGATTTTTGTTTACCGCAGCCTGAATTTTATTTTCTACAGAATAAAATATAGCATTTAGTTTTTCTTCTTGTAGCTTTGAAGTAATCATATGTTTTGCATAATCAAAATCCATGACTCTAGATTTTTGAACATTATCTAATTTGACGATAACATAACCATCATCAACTTTTATCGGCTTAGAAATTTGTCCAACTTTTTTTAAATTAGCATCTTTAAATGCTTGAGGTAAAGAATCATCCATAGTAAACCATCCCAATGAACCATTCTTTCCATATGGAGAGGTACTAGAGGCCTGATTAACCGTTTTAACAATAGTCTCAAAATTACCACCAGATGATAGATCTTTCATAATATCATCTGCTTGTTCTTTATCAGTGACATAAATTACACTGTAAGCTTGTCTTTCAGGGAAAGAATAATCTTTTTTATTTTTTTGAAATTGTTTTTGTACTTCTTCATCAGTTACACGAATTTTATCTATATAATTATATTTTTCATTTAAAATATAATTAAATTTAACTCTTTCCTTTCGATAAAATTCGCTCTTATGTTCTTCATAATATTTCTTTTCATCTTCAATAGTAATTTTAACATCATCCATATTTACCACTTTAGGGCTCAAAGTTGATGTATAAACTGTTCTAGTTTGATCTTTTAAATTCGATAACTCTGAATCTATAGGTAATACAAAACTTGAGTTTACTAAAGCATTAATGACTTGTTGTTGTTGCAAATAGGTTTTCAAAGTTTCACCATAACTATCAGGTGTGTAGCCGTTTTCAGAAATGAGTTGTAAATATTTTTTATTACTAAATTTGCCATTTTCAAAAAACACCTGTTGTTTCTTGATAAATTCTTTGACACTTTCATTACTAATATTTGCATTTAACTGCTCGGCAAATTTATAAGATAGAAAATTCGTAATTTGTGAATATAATACATTACGGCGAAGTTGTTTGATAAAAGCAGGGTCACCCGCTGAACTTGAAGTAATTTCCCTTGCTTGAGCTTCAAATTGTGCTCGACTTATTCCTTCTCCATTAACTTTTGCGATGTATTGTTGAGCATCACGCGCATTATTACCGCCCCCAAACCCAAAGAAACCTATCCCTGTGAATATAAATGATAAAATAATTATTGCAAAAATAATTTTAACTACAATATGGTTTGCAGCTGTGCGGATTGTCTCCATCATTTCTTGCGATTCTCCATATATCTAAAGATTAATTCGGCAAGTATAGCATATTTACCTAAATTGGCTATTATCGGAACGTTAAGAGATAAAAAAAGATCAACACTAAGTTGATCTTTTTAAAATTAAATACAATTAATTTAATTGTGTCTGAACTGGAATTTTAGATTTTATTTGTTTAGTTGCCTTTTTAGCTGCATGTTTTAAACTAATTTTATCTTGTTCAAGTTCTATACCAAACGGATTAGTTTGTAATGCAATTGTTATTACTTCATCAATCCATTTTACTGGGCAAATATCAATTTCAGCTTTAACATTATCTGGAATTTCTTCTAGATCTTTCACATTATCCATCGGTATAACAACCGTTTTAATTCCACCTCTATGTGCTGCAAGTAATTTTTCTTTAAGACCACCAATAGGTAATACTTCCCCTCTTAAAGTAATTTCCCCAGTCATAGCAACATCAGAACGAACAGGATTCCCTGTTAACGTTGAAATTAATGATGTACACATAGCGATACCTGCACTTGGACCATCTTTCGGTGTCGCACCATCGGGTACATGGACATGAATATCACGTTTTTCGTAAAAATCACCATTAATACCTAACTTTTCAGCACGAGAACGAACCACTGTCAATGCGGTTTGAATAGATTCTTGCATCACATCACCCAATGAACCCGTATAAGTTAATTTACCTTTACCCGGTACACTAACTGATTCAATTGTAAGTAAATCACCGCCTACTTCAGTCCAAGCAAGACCAATAACTTGCCCAATTCGATTTTCATTATCGGTTTTACCATAATCAAATCGTTGTACTCCTAGGAAATCTTTTAAATTATCCTGAGTTATCGTCACTTTTTTCAACTTGCTATTTAAAGCTAATTGTTTTACAACTTTACGGCAAATTTTTGCTATTTCCCTCTCTAAGCTACGAACCCCTGCTTCTCGAGTATAATAGCGAATAATTCCAATTATAGCTGAATCATCTATACTAATTTCTTTTGGTTTTAACCCATTATTCTCTATTTGTTTAGTAATAAGATGCTGTTTAGCAATATTTAATTTTTCATCTTCTGTATAGCCTGAAAGACGAATAACTTCCATTCGATCTAACAATGGTGCTGGAATATTCATCGAATTAGCAGTAGCAACAAACATTACATCAGATAAATCATAATCAACTTCAAGATAGTGATCACTAAAGGCATTATTTTGTTCCGGATCAAGTACTTCTAACAACGCAGAAGCAGGATCGCCTCGCATATCCGATGCCATCTTATCAATTTCATCCAATAAAAATAATGGATTTTTGACACCAACTTTTACCATACGTTGAATCAATTTACCTGGCATAGAGCCGATATAAGTTCTTCTATGTCCACGAATTTCTGCCTCATCACGAACCCCACCTAATGCCATTCGGACATATTTACGCCCTGTTGCTTTAGCAATAGATTGGCCTAGAGACGTTTTACCTACACCTGGAGGTCCAACTAGACATAATATAGGTCCTTTGACTTTATTAATTCGACCTTGAACAGCTAAATATTCCAATATACGATCTTTAACTCTTTCTAAACCATAATGATCTTTATCTAGAATTTTTTGAGCGCCCTCAATATCTTTTTTAACTTTGCTACGTTTATGCCACGGAATTTGTATCATCCAATCAATATATCCTCTGACTACAGTTGCTTCAGCAGACATTGCAGGCATCATTTTGAGTTTATTAAGTTCAGCCAAAGCTTTTTCTGTTGCCTCTTGTGGCATTTTAGCTTTGGTAATTTTATTTTTTAACTCTTCATATTCATCTGGTTTATTATCGATATCACCCAATTCTTTATGAATTGCTTTTATTTGCTCATTAAGATAATACTCTTTTTGCGCTTTTTCCATTTGTTGCTTAACACGCTGACGAATATTTTTTTCAACTTGCAATAAATCGATTTCAGATTCCATCAATGAAATGAGTAACTCAAAACGTTTTTCTAAATTAGCTGTAACCAGTAATTCTTGCTTTTGTTCTACTTTCAAAAATAATGTAGCGGCAATAGAATCAGCCAGTTGTGAAGGTTCTTTAATCAAACGAATTGAATCAACAACTTCTTGTGTTACCTTTTTATTCAGTTTTGCATAATCATCAAAATTAGAAAGTACAACTCGCATTAAAGCTTCATTTAAATCATCATTTTTGTTTTTTTCATGCAATGTTTCGATATTGGCAATAAAAAAGTCGTCTTCTTTTTGTTCTAAAATATCAACAATTTTAGCTCTTTCAACACCTTCAACTAAAACTTTTACTGTTCCATCTGGAAGTTGAAGCAGTTGTAAAATATTGGCAACAGTCCCAGTTTCGTATAAATCATCAACATCTGGATCATCTTGTGATGGATTTTTTTGAGTAACAAGGAAAACTTGTTTATCCATTTCCATTGCACTCTCAAGACAACGTATCGATTTATTTCGACCAACAAAGAGAGGAATTACCATATGTGGAAATACCACAACATCACGTAATGGTAAAATAGGCATAATCATTTGTTTAGTTTGTTTTGTTTTCATTTTTTTCTCTCTAATAGTACAAACCCATTATGTTGATATTGGGATTGATTTTAGATATTCAAGCCTATTGTTATGAGTCAAATATATACTATTCCTTAAACATTTTGACAATATCTACATGTAATTAGATATAATATAAATTAGATCATGCTTGTTAAAGTTTCAACAATAACAAGCATCTTCATAGTTAAGCTGACAACTCAACATCTTCTCGGTAAATTAAAGCTGGTGCTTGGGCTTTCTCTACTGTTTCTTGTTCAACAATAACTTTTTTAATATTCTTCATAGATGGTAAATCATACATTGTATCTAATAAAATATTTTCAACAATAGAACGTAAACCTCGAGCTCCTGTTTTACGATGCAACGCTTTTATTGCAATAGCGTTTAATGAATCTTCAGTAAACTCTAATTCAACTCCATCTAACCTAAATAATACTTCAAACTGCTTAGTTAAAGCGTTTTTAGGTTCAGTTAAAATACTAATTAAGGCATTTTTGTCTAATTCTGATAATGTACCGATTACGGGTAATCGACCAATAAATTCAGGAATCAAACCAAATTTTACTAAATCTTCAGCTTCAACTTGAGCGAGTAATTCAGACTCCGTTGCCTTATTTTTACTGCTTTTAACATCAGCTCCAAAGCCAATACCAGTATTAACAGATACTCGATTTTCTACTACTTTATTCAAGCCACTAAACGCCCCACCACAAATAAACAGAATCTTTGAGGTATCTACCTGTAAAAATTCTTGCTGAGGATGTTTACGTCCGCCTTTGGGTGGCACAGAGGCAATAGTACCTTCAATAATTTTTAATAAGGCTTGTTGAACACCTTCTCCAGACACATCTCTTGTGATTGAAGGATTATCTGATTTTCTTGAAATCTTGTCTATTTCATCAATGTAAATTATGCCACGTTGTGCTTTTTCAATATCATAATCACAACTCTGTAATAATTTTTGGATGATATTTTCAACATCTTCACCAACATACCCTGCTTCTGTTAATGTTGTTGCATCTGCCATCGCAAAAGGAACATCTAAAAAGCGAGCTAAAGTTTCAGCTAATAATGTTTTACCACTACCGGTTGGACCAATTAATAAAATATTACTTTTACCTAATTCGACATCATTATGACTTGCATAATTACGTAAACGTTTATAATGATTATAAACAGCTACAGATAATACTTTTTTTGCTTTTTCTTGACCAATAACATATTCATCAAGATGGTTTCGAATTTCATGAGGAGTTGGTAATGGTTTACTATTAAATTCTTCATGTGAGAGAAAACTTTTTGTCTCTTCTTTTAAAATATCATTGCATAGCCCAATACACTCATTACAAATATAAATAGATGATGGTCCTGCAATTAGTTTGCGAACTTCATGTTCACTTTTACCACAAAAAGTACAATAGAGTAATTTTTCTGAGCTTTCATTATTCACTTTTACCACCTAGCTAATTTATTATGAACGTTTACTATATATGGCATCCACTAAACCATATTCAACTGCTTTTTCGGCAGACATAAAGTTATCACGATCTGTATCTTTTTCAATTACACTAATATCTTGACCAGTATGCATTGCCAAAATATTATTTAAACGGCTTTTTACTTGTAAGATTTCTTGTGCATGTATTTGAATATCGGAAGCTTGTCCTTGAAAACCGCCTAATGGTTGATGAATCATTACCCTAGCGTTAGGTAAGCAATATCGTTTACCTTTTGTTCCGGCAGTCAAAAGCAATGATCCCATTGAACATGCTTGTCCCAAACAAATTGTGCTAACATCGGGTTTTATAAATTGCATAGTATCATAAATGGCCAGTCCGGCTGTAACAACACCACCTGGTGAATTTATATATAAATGGATATCTTTTTCAGGATTTTCAGCTTCTAGAAATAACATTTGAGCGATAATTAAGTTAGCCATATTATCTTCAACTTGTCCTGTTAAAAAGATGATTCGCTCTTTTAATAACCGTGAATATATATCGTAAGCTCTTTCTCCACGAGAGCTTTGCTCAACAACCATTGGAATCACACCCATATATGGTTCTAAAGGCATTTTTATCTCCTAATTAAACAAAATAGCCCAAACAGATAATTCTTATTTGGGCTTAAAAGTAATCTTTTTATTTAATGAAGCAGTGTATAGATATTAAGCCACTTGCTGATTCATTAATTCAGAAAACGAGTAATTTTTATCGGTTACTTTAGCACTAGCTAATAATAAATCAACTACTTGATCTTCAATCGCTACAGATCGAATGTTATCCATCGCTTTCTTATCTTTACTGTAATATTCTAAAACTTCTTTAGGATCTTCGTAAGCAGAGGCAATTTCATCAATTAATGATTTAACTTTTGCATCATCAGCTTTAATCTTATTGCTTTCAATAATTTCGCTAAATAATAAACCAACTGATACACGGCGTTTAGCTTCAGCTTCGAATAATTCTTTCGGAAGGTCGATTGGTTGCTTTATGTTTCCACCAAATCGTGATACAGCCTGTTGACGTAGTACATCAATTTCGCGTTCTACTAATGCAGCAGGAACATCAATTTCATTATTCTTAACTAAACCATCAATAACTTGTGATTTAATTTTATTACGAATAGTTGCATTAAGTTCGCGCGACATATTTTTTCGTACTTCAATACGTAAGCTTTCAACTGTACCATCTGCGATACCAAACCGTTTAATGACATCTTCAGTAAGCTCTGGAAGTTCAAGCTCTTCCACTTTTTTCAATGTTGCAGAAAATACTGCTGGCTTACCTTTTAAATTTTCGGCATGATAATCTTCTGGGAATGTTACGTTAATATCAAACTGGTCATTAGCTTTATGACCTACAATAGCATCTTCAAACCCAGGAATCATTCTACCTTGACCTAATACTAATACAAAATCATTAGCTTTACCGCCTTCGAATTCTTCACCATCAACTTGACCAACAAAATCTAAAGTTACACGATTTTGTTCTTTAGCTGACTGTTCAACTTCTTTCCAAGTCCCTTGTTGTTTACGTAATGTTTCAATCATAGTTTCAACATCAGCATCAACAACTTCGGCTACTGGTTTTTCAACTTCGATCTTATCTAGATCTTTGATTTTAACTTCAGGGTAAACCTCAAATTCAACAGTAAAGGTGTAATCTTCTCCATCTTTATATTCTGTTGGAGTATAAGTTGGTGCACCTACTGGATTTATTTTTTCTTGAACAATCGCTTCAATGAAATTTTTTTGCATTAAGTCACTTAATGCATCTTGTAAAATCGACGCACCATAGCGTTGTTCAACAATTTTTAAAGGTACTTTTCCTTTGCGGAAACCATCAATTCGTACTTTTTTTGCAGTATTAATCAGCTCTTTATCAATTGCTTTTTTAATATCTTCTGATTTAATGGTAATGGATAAACGTCTACCTAAACCTTTTGTTGTTTCCACCGAAACTTGCATCTTTATACCTCGAAATTATTGAATAATATCTGCTCATGATTATTTTAAATTGATAATTGAGCCAACAAATTTATAAAATAGGCGAGCATTATACCGACCGTAAACGTCTACGTCGAGACATTTAATAGTTTCTTCTCAAGCGCTTTCAAACGTTTATTCATTTCATCAATATGTAACACTAACGAAGCGGTTTTTCGCCATACTTTATTTTCTTGTAGTGGGATCCCAGATGAATATACACCAGGTTCAGTGATAGGACGCATCACCATTCCCATGCCAGTAACGGTTACTTGATCACATATTTCCATATGTCCATTAATAACACTTGCTCCACCGATTAGACAGTGACGACCAATAGTTAAGCTACCAGCCATAATAACGCCTCCCGCAACTGCGGTATGATCACCAATTATATCGTTATGAGCGATTTGGCATTGATTGTCAATAATAACACCATTACCTATAACCGTATCATCCAGCGCACCTCTATCTATTGTGGTTGATGCACCTATCTCTACATTATTGCCAATGACAACACGTCCTAATTGAGGGATTTTAATCCAGTTTCCTTTATCATTAGCGTAACCAAATCCATCCGCTCCTATTACCGTTCCTGATTGCACTAAGCAATTATCGCCAATAATACAGTTGTGATAAACCGTGACATTAGCCCATAATTTTGTATTTGCACCTATTTTTGTATCTTTACCAATAAAGCAACCCGCACCAATAACACAATTATCACCTAATGTAACACCACTTTCGATAACAGCATTAGCTCCAATTGAAATATTACTACCTAACTGAGCAGATGAATCAATTACCGCTGATGCCGCTATATCTTTAGCTGGTGCAGGTGTTGTATCAAGATACTGAGCTAATTTTGCATAAGTAAAATAAGGATCTTTTACAATTAATGCAGCACCTTGCCAATACTTAAGACTTTCTTCTGTCATTACTACAGCAGAAGCTTTACATTCTGATAAATTATTCTGCAATTTTTTATCAGACAAAAAGGTAATTTGACCAGATACTGCACTTTTCATTGATGCAATACCTGTGATAGTTATATTACCATCACCATGTAACTTTGCATCAAGTTGTTTAGCCAACTGTTCTAAACGGAAAGCAAACATTATTTTTTAACCTTTTCCAATACTTTATTAGTGATATCTACCGCATCCGATGCTGATAATGTAGCTTCTGCTTTTAAAATAAGATCGTATTTTTCTGTAGTAACAATACTTTTAACAGCTTCTTGGATTTTAGTTAATAGTTTACCCACTTCTTCTGATTCTCGTTTGCGGTAATCTGTTGTAAATGCTTTTGCTTTATTTTCAAAATCTGAAATTGTTTTATTTAACTTTGTTTTTTCAGACGCTGATAATGTTAAACCATCTTTCTTTAAACGAGCTGCCGCATCGCTAGCTTTCTTTTCTTCTTCACGCAATGATTTCTCTCTAGCTTCAAATTCTTTATTCAAAGCTTGCCCAACCGCTTCTCGTTGAGGCATATTTTGTAATACAGACATTACATCAATAACACCGATTTTAACTTCTGCATTTGCCATACCAGTAAACAGTAATGCAGCACTTATACTAAGAACAGATATAATTTTTTTCACTTTCTTCACCTATGTCTATTTATTAATTTTGACATGGAGTTACCATGTCGAACCGATATTAAATTGGAATTGTTGAGCTGAATCACCATTATATTTCTTAAGAGGTTGAGCATAAGAAAAGACTAATGGGCCTAATGGTGACATCCATTGAACAGCCAATCCTGCTGACATTCTTATGTCAGAAGGTGAACTATAATCTGGAATATCCTTGTTCTTAAAATTCCACTCAGTATCCCATACTGTACCTGCATCAAAAAATACGGAAGTACGAATGCTATCTGTATATTTTTCTCCAGCAAATGGAGTCGGAACAATCAATTCAGTACTTGCAAATGCTAACGCATTACCGCCAACTGCATCTTTCGATCTTTTACATTTACTTGTATTATCTAAACCACTACAACCATTGTCACTATTAAAATAAACCGCTTTAGGACCAACAGTATTGGCTTTAAAACCACGCAGTACAGTTGAACCACCAGCATAGAAGTTCTCATAGAATGGCAACTCTTTACCACCAAAACCATCACCATAACCGAAGCGACCTCGAGCTAAGAAAACCCAATGATGTTCAGAATCAAATGGATAATAATAGGAAGCATCGGTGACTACTTTGTAGAATCGGTTATCGAATACAGGCGCAGTTACTTTTGCGCTAGCGGTCACTTTTAAACCATCAGTAGGGAAAAATCCTCGATCCAATGAATTATACGTCCAATAAGCATTTAGTAGTAAATCATTAGTATCGAAAGAAATAGAACGTCTATTCTTCATCTTTTCGCCCATAGATTCAAAATAACGCCACATTCCATATTGAGCTTTCATATCAGACAACTTATGATTGGCATATTCAGTACCAAAGCGAATGAAATTATTTTCGCTAATTGGAAATCCTAAATTTGCTGATGCCCCCCATGTTTTACTTGAGTATTCTGACTCTTCATCATCATCATCTGCTTTATAAGTATTATAGTAAACACTACCACCTAAGCTTACGCCATCAACAGTAAAATAAGGATCAACAATTGAAACAGAGGCAGTTTTATCCGTATCAGTAGTGTTAATATCAAATGATACGCTATTACCGGTACCTAACCAGTTATCTTGCGAAATACCGGCATTAAAACTAACACCACTATCCGAACCGATACCCACACCAAATTTAATACTACCAGTGTTACGCTCAGAAACTTTATAAATGATATCAACTTGATCATCTATTCCTGGCACTCGTTCAGTATTCGCTTCGACAGTATCAAAAAAACCTAATCGATTTAAGCGTTCCTTACCTAACTCAACTAGCCCGTTACTTAACCATGCGCCTTCCATTTGACGAAGCTCACGGCGGATAACACTTTCACTTGTTACTGTATTACCAACAATCTTAATATTACGAACATAATAACGCTGTCCGACATCAACCATAACGATAAGTTTTACAGTATGTTTAGAATCATCCATTTCTGGTTGAATAATGACTCTAGGGTAAGCATAACCAAAATTAGCAAGTAAGCGTTTAACATTATCTTCGATATCGGTTATTTTCTTACCATTATATAAATCACCAACTGATACGCGCTCATTAGCTATTTTAGCGATCGCATCTTTATGCCCAGCAAATTTTCCTTTGAAATCAAGACCAGACAACTTGTATTGTTCACCTTCATGAATATTAATTGTTACGTAAATTCCTTTTTTATCTGGCGTTAAACTAACTTGTGTGGAATCAATATTAAAACGAGCATAACCACGATTTAGATAAAAACTTTGTAATTCATCTAAATCATTAGCCAATTTTTGTTTCTGATATTTTCGATCACCAAGCATATTCCACCATGGCACTTCATCACGTAGTGAAAAACGTGAAATAAGTTCTTCTGAAGAAAATGCTTTAGCACCAACAATATTGATTTGATCAATCAATGCCGATTTACCCTCCGCAATGACCAATTTTAAATCTGCACGATTACGAGATAATGGGGTAACTACAGCTTTAACTTTTGCATTATACTTACCAACACTATAGTAGAAATCTTCTAAACCTTTTTCAATTGCCGAAAGCATTGTACGATCTAATGCTTCACCTTCCCGGATACCGGAGCTATCTAAATTCTTTTTCAACATATCATCTTTTACTGATTTATTACCAGAAAAAGTAATACTTGCAATAGTTGGGCGCTCTTGAACATGAACAATCAATTTATTACCATCGCGGGAAACACTGATATTATCAAAATTACCACTAGCATAAAGGGATTTGATAATACGCCCTAAGTCCGCTTCATTAACATAATCGCCAACTTGAACGGGCATTTCAAGCAATGCGGCACCAGGAGTAACTCTTTGCAAACCTTCAAATTTAATATCTTTTACTATAAAATCATCAACACAAAATGCGTTGGAACTATACATTGCTGTACCACTGAACAGCAAAGATGCTATAAGTAATTTATTTATTTTCATTGTAAATGTTTATAACCTCATCCCATCACAATCGTAAAAAATCGTTAAATAGTGCAATTCCCATTATTAATATTAATAAAAAAAACCCTATGCGAAATAATCGTTCTTGGGTTTGTTCTGATAAGGCTTTCCCTTTTATCTTTTCAAGCAATAAAAAGACGAGTTGCCCACCATCTAATATTGGTAATGGTACAAGATTGATAACACCCAAACTTATACTAATAAATGCTAAAAAATATAAGTAAGGAGTGAAACCATAACTTGCTGTTTGCCCTGCGCTTTTTGCTATTGTTATAGGCCCTGATAAATGTTTAAGGCCAATAACACCTGTTATTAATTGATATAGTGAACCTACAGTTACTTTTGTCGTTAATACTGTTTGTTCAATACCTTTACCTAGTCCTTCTAAAAAACCGTATTGCTTAACTACTGCCTCTGAGGAAGGATATAAACCAGCTACACCTTCACCATTTTTCTGAACTGTTGGTATTAAATCAAGATAAACTTCACTATTACCTCGCTTAATCTTTAATACCATTGCATTCGCTTTTTTTATTTCAGCAGAAAAATCATTCCAATTTGTATAAAGATGATTATTATAACTGATAATTTCATCACCTACTTGTAACCCAGCTTTTTCTGCAGCCGATTTTGGTACAATTTTACTTACAATTGGATAAACTTCCAACGTTTTAGGAAGAAAACCAAATGCCGTAATGGATGATTCTTTCTCTATATCAAAATTCCAATGGCTAATATCAACACTCTTTGTTACTTCTATCGGATTACCATTATTATCTGTATCAATATAAGATAAAGATACACTATTTTTACCTAATACAGATATCAAGGCTAAATTTACATCATTCCAGCTTTTAATATTAATATTATCAATACTTTTTAACTCTGCTCCATAAGGAATATGCAATGTAGAAGCAGGAGTATTGGCGATAGTATCTTTTACTTTTACGGGATAAACCATTACTCCATTTAAAAAAATGATCCAATAAATTATCGCAGCTAAAACAAAGTTGGCAAAAGGTCCTGCGAATATAATTGCCATTTTTTGCCAGATTTTTTTTCTATTAAAAGCAAATTTCTCATCATGGATTGAAGTTTTTTTTGTATCTTCATTGAGCATTCTAACATAACCACCAAGAGGAATCATAGCAATTACGAATTCAGTTCCGCTTGAAAATTTATGTGACCATATTTTTTTACCAAAACCAATTGAAAAGCATTCAACATGAACACCACATAAACGAGCAATAAAAAAATGCCCAAATTCATGTACAGTGACTAAAATACCCATAGTAATGATAAATAACAGCAACGGCCAGAGCAAAATATATTACCTCTCTATGATAAGTATAAAGATAGTACTGTAAAAATTGGAACTGCGGCTGTTAAACTGTCAATTCTATCTAAAATACCGCCATGTCCTGGTATTAAATTACCACTATCTTTAATGCCTGCCTCGCGTTTAAACATACTTTCAGTTAAATCACCTAATACTGAGACTAAGATGGCAAAAAAAGAACTGATAAAAAAAACGTTAAATTTTATATTGAATAGATTTGAACAATAAACAATCAAACTAATTAAAATCGCGACACTAACACCACCAATGAAACCTTCTACAGTTTTACCTGGGGAAACTTTTGGGGCTAATTTTCGTTTACCAAAAGTTCGTCCAGCAAAGTAAGCTCCAGTATCTGTTGCCCATACTAACACAAATACATATAACAACAAGATTGCGCCTGTATAACAATTTGAATGATAGTTAATGGATCTTAACGCTATCATACTAAGGAAAAATGGAACCAACGTAAAAAAGGCAAAAATTAATTTTACAGCAACGTTAGACCAATAATGTAAGGTTTTGGGATAATTTATAACTAAGAATAATGCAACTAACCACCAAATAATTGAAAGTGATAATATAATATTATACAACTTGGATTTTAGTTCCAAAGAGATTGGCATAAAATATAATAAAGCTAATATAATCGCAATAAAAAAAGCAAACATTAATCTTGAATGCTTATTAGTAATATGTAAAAACTGAGACCACTCCCATGCAGCTATAGTGACAACAGCAATCATGATACAAGCGAATATCGACAATTGCGTAAAAAAAAGTAGAATAATCACAAGTGGAATCAGCACAATTGCTGCAAGTAATCGTTGAATTAACATGAATGTTCCTCTATAGGTATACCACCAAAACGTCGCTCTCTGGTATTAAAAACATCAATTGCTTTGTCAAATAACGTTTGATTGAAGTCTGGCCATAAAACATCAGTAAAGTAAAGTTCAGAATAAGCGATCTGCCATAATAAAAAATTACTGATTCGATATTCACCACCAGTGCGAATAACTAAATCCACTTCAGGAAACTCATGCATACTCATTTCCGAGTTAAATCGTTCTTCAGTAATATCATCTAACGTTATTTTTCCATCAAAGACTTGTTTAGCCATTTTTTTAGTTGACTGTAAAATGTCCCAACGACCACCATAATTAGCAGCAACATTCAAAACTAATCCAGAATTATCTTTTGTTAATTGTTCTGCATTAATAATCATATTTTGCAAATCATCATTAAATTGGGAAATATCACCAATAATATTTAATCGAACATTATTTTTATGTAAACTTTTCATTTCACGATTCAAAGCATAAATAAACAAAGAAATTAAAGCAGAAACTTCATTCGCTGGGCGTTTCCAATTTTCACTACTAAAAGCATATAGCGTTAAAACTTTTATACCAAGAGTTGCAGCATAGGTAACAATTTTACGTACGGCTTTTAAACCGGCTCTATGCCCAACTGCGCGTAATTGTTTTCGTTGCTGTGCCCAGCGACCATTTCCATCCATAATAATCGCTACATGGTTAGGAATGTATCTTTCTTGAATCATGAAATATGCCGTGTCATATAAATCATTTTATCAACTTGTCATTAAATATTTGTTTAATCACTTAGCGTGTTCCGTAAACAACAATAGTTTTACCATGAGCAGAAATTAAATGTTGATCCTCAAGCATTTTTAAAATTCGACCTACAGTCTCACGAGAACATCCAACAATCTGACCTATTTCCTGACGGGTAATTTTAATTTGCATACCATCAGGATGTGTCATGGCATCAGGTTGTTTAGCCAGATTTAATAAGGTTTGTGCAATACGACCAGCAACATCAAGAAAAGCTAAATTGCTGACTTTTTCTGATGTTACTTGTAATCTGCTAGCCATTTGGCTCGCAAGTTTCATTAAAATATCGGGATTGACTTGAACAAGTTGCTTAAATTTTTTGTAAGAGATTTCAGCAACTTCACAACTTGTTTTTGCTTTAACCCAAGCGCTTCGCTCTGTTCCTTCTTCAAAAAGACCTAATTCACCTAAAAATTGATTCTGATTTAAATAAGATAATATCATTTCATTACCTTCATCATCTTTAATCAATACGGCTACAGAGCCTTTTACAATATAATAGAGAGTTTCTGCTTTCTCACCTTGATGAATAAGGGTACTTTTAGCTGGATACTTATGAATATGGCAATGAGATAAAAACCACTCTAATGTTGTATCCGTTTGCTGTTTACCAATCATTATTCCTTCCTCTCCATTCAATTTACAACTTACACACTATAACAAAGTTGAACAATAAATCATATACTAAGCAATAAGGATTTTAGCCATTATTTAACAAGTCTAATATCAACTGTTTGGTGTAACTCAGACCAAAAGATTGCCACAGTTCCATCAAGTAACTGAGATTTTACTTGAGTAACCTTTTCTTGGAGGGATTTTTCTTGTAAACCATAATCGGTACCTTCACGTAACACAAAGGATTCAATTATGTTATCTAACGTTTGTGGATTAAGATTTTGCCAAGGAATAATCATGATAAATTAATATTATTTGGGATTATTAGCATTCTAAAGCATCCATTTAAAAATAAGAAGAATCATTTCACTTTTTAATTTTATTTGACTAATAATCGTGAGGTTAAATCATATAATAAAGTTATATAAACTATCTTAAAAACTAAAAATATAAGTTTTTATCATTCATAACATTATAATGTACCGATTTATTTTCATTCAAATGATTTACATAAACCATACATGAATAAATATTTTTTAGTAATAAAGAAAAACCACTCATATGAGTGGTTTTAACAATATTTTAAGCAATTATTATTACTTATAAAAATACCAACTTATATTTACTCGTTAGTTGTAACTTTCAATCTATAACCTTGAGCACCAGCTTTATAGGTTGTGTTATAAATTGAGTTATGATTTGCTGTTTCGCTACCTAAGAAAATAGTATCACCATCAGATGTTGTCTTGGTTACACCATTTGTTAAATCTTCATCAACGGCAGCAACTGATTCATATTCACCGTCAAGTTTCCATTTAAATGTGTATGCTGAAGTTTTAATTAACTCACCATCATCAATACTGCCGTTTTTATCAACATCATTCCATACTACAGCACTGAATTTATCACCATATTTAGGGTTAGTTGCACCAGCTGCAGCATAATCAACTTTAGTATCTAAGTTACCGTGTTCGTCGTATTTGAAGATACCAACTTTAAAGGTAGAACTAACAATTGGACCTTTACCTGGTGCTTGATCACCTGGACCTGCTGGTGTTGAAGGTGGTGTAGTTGGTTCTGCCTCTCCTGGATTTGTAACAACTGGATCCGCTGATGACCAAACATCAGAAACATTTAACCAATGGTTTTTGCTAGGTGCACCAAAGTCAGTACGTTCTTGTAATTTAAAACCAATTTGATCTACACCCGCAAATTTATCATCAATTTGAAATATAATATAACCGAGTTGAACACCATCTGTATTTGCTTCAGATTTAGTGGTAATAGATTTAAGATCATTAGTTTTTATCTCTTGCCAATCGCCATAATTGCCAGAAGCATCTTTAGTTCTTGTAAAAACAGTAAGTGATTCTTGGATACTTTTAGTATCTACATCACCATCTTTGTCGAGCAAACGATATGAAATTTTCATCCAGTCACCGACTTTAACATTGTCATTTGCTCCAATTTCAGTGTTACCATCAGAATCAGTAGTAAATGTTACGGTAACAGTTTGAGCGGTAACCTCACCATTTAATTTGGAAAGAACAGGTGCACTACCTTGTATATAATCGTTAGTTGTTGCAGTTAATGTTGCAAAAGCGCTACTTGATGCATAACCTGCTAATAACAAGCCAAATGCAATTTTTTTGATTGTTAAATTTTTCATGTTTAACTTCCTATTTTTATTTTTAAATTAAATATGTTGTATTGATTTGAATACAACACTTTTGTTGGTGTTCCCAAATATAGACCACCGAAATCATTCGTTAGCCTAAAACCTATAACTATACTTTTATATCACCTGAACAATACACACTAACTAATTAGTTATAATCTGTAATCGTTACTTGCAATTTAAAACCTTGATCCCCCGCACATGCTAATGGTGAAGGTATAACCGATGGTTGTAAATCCAAATGAGCAGGTGCATTAGCAACAGCATCAATACCTTTACCTGCTGATGCATAACTCAACGTTTTCTTACTTCTTATCTTGTAATTTGCATTAGGTCCCATAGCAACATTAAACCAAGGACCATTTGGATTTTGTGCATGACCTGGTAACGGAGAAGTTGCGGCACTGCCAGGACAAGCCTCTTCATTGGATCCAACAAGTGACCAAACAACAAACGGATCTTTAAGTTCCTGACCATTAACATCATAACCTTTCACATGATATTTACTATCAACTTTCCATTCTTTAATAGCATTTGGATCAAACTGCAATGAATTACCTGTGCTTGTAGCCACTAATACACCACCCTCTTGGTAAACTTTAATGGTATTAGCTTGTCCACCCGTAAAATTAACGGTAGCTTTATTAAAGGAAGTTCCAAATCTATCAACAGTAATTGCAAAATCAACAGCACCAGCGAGATTAGAAGCAACATCTAAAATGTAGCTATCCCCAACTACTTCAATATTAGCAGCCGTTGCAGCATTAGAAGATACTTTATGTCCCATCTTAACTTTTTCAAAACCTTTTACAATGACACAAGGTTCCTGTGATGGGCAGGCATCCACATTACCCGATGTACCGTCAATTAAAGCTACTTTTTTACCATTGCTTGTAGCTGACCACCCTTTTAATACTGATGCAAAATTATCAGGTATGCTATCCATTACTTCTTCATCACTAAAACCATCTACGTCGTTTTCAGAAGTAATAGAACCGATGTCTACTTTAGGCTTAACTAATGTTGCAAAAATAGTAATTGCGCTTTGGCCATCCGCAGGTCTGCTAGCCATTGAAGCCTTATTTCCGTTTTCATCTACTACCCAAACCCCAACTTTACGCGTATTTAGATTTGGTAATACTTCAAATGAAATCGAGTTAGATGTTGCAGATTTACCTTTTTCGTCTGTAACTGTTACGGCTAACGTATATTTACCCTTGGTACTTATAGGACGACGTTGACCATTAGAATCAACATAATTAGGTGCGACAATTTTCCAATTGTTAATATTGGCATTAGGCGTTAACCAGTTAGAAGAACCACAGGTTCCTGTTGCAAAACAAAAGAAACCACCGCCCGCATCAATTTCCATCATATCACCAGACCATGAGACACTGCGTATACCTTTAGCATTATGAACGCCAATGCTGACATCATAAGACTCACCTTCCAATAATTGCAGTGATTCAAGTCCCAAATCAACACTCATTTTCTTTTCTTTATATTCAAGAACAATGTAATTATTACGATCGACAAGATCATAACGACTACCTTTAACTGATCGAGCGGCTTGAACCATATCAGGATCTAATTGGTCTTTTAAAGGCATTCCGATACGGTAGTTCATGGTCAATTCTGCTTTAGTTTCTTTATTACTATCTTGACCGCGTTTATGTTCAGCTTTTACCGTAAATAGAGGGACTGGTGTATAATCAATACCCGCAGTTATAGCTCTAGGATCCTTTTGTAAATTATCTTTACCAAATAATGCTACTTTATCACCATAGTATTGTTCATACATCAATGAACCACCTAAGTGTGGGTATTGTGGTAAGTATCCTTGGAAACGCACATCAAAACCTCTTGCTGCACGTTCTAAATAATCATCAAAATCCCTTGAGTTTTTCCAATCAGATAAAGGGTGATAATAGTTAATGGCAAACTTCATATAGTCTGTCCAAGCTTCAGCACCAATACCCAAACGGTTATGAGAGCGTTGAAAATCGTGGTCTAAAAATACGTTATAGCCTAATAACCATGTTTTATCAGCTACATCCCAACGTTGTCCAATACCGAAGTTACCAATACGTCGATTATGCTCATATTCTTGAAACGATAATTGAGTAAAGATCAAAGTATCTTCGGTGTCGTACCATGGGCTAAATAATTTAGCATTGATATTATTAAATGAACCGGTGTCACTTATATCAAACTGTAATTGCGCTGTACCAAATTGCCCTAAAAAATCTTGTGCAGCACCTTTTAGTGGATCAACAACTTGGTTTCTTACACTATTACGGACATAATTTTCAGCATAATCTTTTGCTTTATTTTTTACATGCCCAGAGATGCCACCATTTTCAGAAGAGGTGATTTGTTTCCAATCTTGAGTAGCTAAAGTCTGTAAAGTTGATGCAACTTGACTTGCTAAAGCATCTTTATCAGCTTTAACGTCATAATTATCATCCGAACCTAATTTAGGTAAATGAGCATATTTATCTTGAGTATCAGAATCTGATTTTTTCAGTGCAGGCAATATTGGAGAATTCTCAGGGAGCACTAAACGCTCTCCGACTTCTACCATATCTTTTTTGTCATAACGCCCAGCATTCATCTCTCTTAATTCTGAGACAGAGACGCCACTTAAAAGTGCTATTTGATATAAGCTACGTTGTTGGTTATTAACCATTTCACGTACTTTGGTACCATCTTTTAACTCGATCACTTTATTACTATCAACAGCTGTTACTGTTTCAGAAACAGTATCATCGGCTGCCCAACTCATCTGGCAGCCTAAAGCCATGATAATTAGTGTAGAGATAACTTTTAAATTAAGATTATTTCTCATCTTAATTATTCCTTATATTTCACCGACACAATGCTACGCAGTAACAAGTTCTTTTTTTATTTGTTAATAAAGCCATCTACCATTAAATTTTTATTGTCAATTTATTCTGATAAAAAGTGCTTCAAATTTGTTTTCTTTCCATGTTTTCTTTTAAGGATTTTAAAATTATTTTAAACCCTTTATACGGGAGGAATGATATTACAAAATTGTCATAAATCAAAATAAATTTACATTAATTTTGTTTTATTTTTGTAAATAAAGATAAATTTATTATTTTTCATTGTGTTAAATGAAAAGAATAATAATGTGACTTTAGTAAACTAATTGTTTAACTTAATAAACGTTGTAATAATTAATTCAAAATTACTTTTTTGTTATGATTGGAAGTGTGTGACAAATTGATTGGATAATAAAAAACAGATAAACCGTCTAATAATTCATCTGTTTTTAACATTTTTTCATTTTAGATGTTTTTTTATTGACCTTCATTATAAATTTCTAGATTTTCTGATTCTTTAGATATTGTTAACTTAATCTTATCACTTCTGTTTATTTCTAACGAAGACAAATATTCATCGTCAATGTCTTCGGTAATATATTTTCCATTAAAAACAGAGCATTCTAAATGGGTTATGTTTGGATTAAGGATTTTAATTGAATCAATTAAATCAGAAAGGTTTTGGAAAATAAGTTTATCAGCACCAATATCTTTAGCTATCTCATCAACGGTTCGATTATATGCAATTAATTCGCTTGCAACAGGCATATCAATACCGTAAACATTAGGATACCTTATTTCTGGTGCGGCAGAAGCCAAATAAATTTTCTTCGCACCACACGAGCGAACCATTTCAAGAATCTTTTCTGATGTAGTACCTCGTACGATTGAATCATCAACTAAGAGAACATTTTTACCTTCAAATTCAATACGATTTGCATTGAGTTTTCTTCTTACGGAAAGTTTACGAGCCGTTTGTCCCGGCATAATAAATGTTCGTCCAACATAACGATTTTTAACAAATCCTTGTCGGTAAGGCTTATTTAATATTCTTGCTATTTCAAGCGCTGCATCACACGATGTTTCTGGAATAGGTATGACAACATCAATATCAACATTCTTCCATTCCTTTGCTATTTTTTGCCCTAGTTTTTGCCCCATTAAAATGCGAGATTGATAAACAGATACACCATTCATCAATGAATCCGGTCTTGCAAAATAAACATATTCAAAAATACATGGATAATATTGAGGATTATCTGAACATTGCTGTGAATATAATTGCCCATCTTGAGTGATATAAATCGCTTCGCCAGGATCAACATCACGCATAAACTCAAAATCAAGAATGTCTAATGCCACACTTTCTGAGGCAACCATATATTCGATTTTTTGATTTTCTAAAACTCTTCTACCAATAACTAACGGACGGATTCCATAAGGATCTCGAAAAGCAACCAAACCATGTCCTATAATCATTGCTACACAAGCATAGGCACCCTTAATAATCGTATGTACATTATGAATTGCGGTAAAAATATTATCTGGGCTAAGAGGGTAAGTTGGAAATTTATCGAGTTCGCTGGCAAAAATGTTAAGTAAAACTTCTGAATCGGAATTAGTATTGATATGACGCCTAGCTAACTCAAAAACTTTATTACGCAGTTTATCGGTATTAGTTAAATTACCATTATGAGCAAGAGCAATGCCATACGGTGAATTGACATAAAACGGTTGTGCTTCCGAGGGACTGGAGCTTCCAGCTGTTGGATAACGTATATGGCCTATTCCTAAATTACCTTGTAAACGCTGCATATGATGTTCTTGGAATACATCTTTAACTAGACCATTAGCTTTACGCATACGAAAGCGATTTTGATTATCAATTGTAACAATACCTGCAGCATCTTGTCCCCGATGTTGCAACACAGTCAATGCATCATAAATTGATTGGTTGACTGTACCACTTCCTACAATACCTACAACACCACACATATAATGACTACCTCAAACTTAATGAACTAAAAAAGATGATGAATTTTGGATATAATCAAAAAACCAACGAATAATAAAATGAAAATGAGGAATAAGTTGTGACTGGGTCCAATAAGGTGATTTTGATAATGGCGTAAAGGTATCAATGAAAAAGAGTAATGCTGCAACAACTAAAATACCACGTAATATTCCAAAACAGATACCTAAAACTCGGTCAGTACCGGATAAGCCAGTTTTTTGAACTAATTGGCCAATAACATAAGAAACAACAGAGCATACTAATAATGTAGCAAAAAAAAGGATAGTAATTGCTACTGCAATACGAATGATGTCGCTATCAAAGTAGGTCAAGTATGGCGTGATGTAAGTATAAAAATGACCCGCTATAAAAAAAGCTAATCCCCAACTAACAAGAGATAAAGCTTCTCTTATAAAACCCCGAACGATACTAACTGAAGCTGAAAAAGCAATAATACTTATAATTGTAATATCAACCCAATTCATCATAATAATCCGCTATTTTATGTTTAAAAATATTTTTTACCGCTAATTATCGTAAATAATACTATTTGTAAATTTGTAAAGTTATAAATTAAGAATTATCTTTGATATAAAAATATAATTCTTAATTAGCTACAATAATCCCTTTCAATTTTGTCAAATTATTTAAATTAGTAATAATTTGTTCTGCTTGTTCCTTTTTTGCATATGGACCAACTTGTAATTTAATTACTTGATTCGGTTCTGGATTTTTAGGTATGAGCCTCACGTTATAATTATTTAATCTCAATAATGCAACGAGTTCTTCAATTTTTTGTTTATTTTTTAACGCTGTTAGTTGGATCATAAATGTTTTGGTTTCTTGTCCTGAAACTGAAACTTTCGAATCTGACTCGTCATTTTCGGAAATATCTTGTAACGTCAATGGGCTTGAATTTTGATCTACACCCGAAATATACGAAGTATTAGGTATATTACTAGTATTGTCAAAATCACCCCCTGATTCATTAGGTGAATTTATGAGTTGATTTTGTTGATTAACTATTTCTGGTTGTAAAATTGGAGTAGCTAAAGTTCGTTGATTAGATTTATCTATTAGTATCCATGGCGCTATTACAGCTAAAATTAACAATAATGTTGCAAAACCAACGAGTTGATTTCTTATTCTATTTTGATTATTGCTGCTACTTTTTTTATTTTTCATCATGATTAATTAAACTTAATCCGCTAAATTAGCTAAAACATCAGATACCGTATGAAACGAACCACATACCACTATAATATCATCTTTTTTAGCATCTTGTAGAGCCATTTGATAAGCATCTAAAACATTATCGAATGTTGATACATTAAGCTTATTATCCGCTATTAAATATTGTTTCAATACTTCACTACTACATCCACGTTCACCATAAAGTGAGGCACAATACCAAACATCCCCTTTCAATATAGACAAAGTATTTTTAATGTCTTTATCTTTAAGCATAGCAATAACAAATCTAACTTTACCTAAATATTTTTTTTCTACCCGCAATAATGCTAATTGTTTTGTTAGGTAGTCTGCTGCATGGGGATTATGAGCAACGTCGATTATTACCAGTGGTTCTGTATTTATTGTCTGAAGTCGTCCAACCAGACTTGAATTCAATAAACCTTCACTTATTTGTCTTGCTTCAATTTGGATAGATGAATAACTTAAAGCGGCAATTGCTGTTGCAGCGTTAGCTAAAGGGACTTTAGGAATTGGTAAAGATTGATATTGACATTGACTAGAATAAAAATCCCATTTATCGCTACTTTTTTGCTCATAAAACCAATCATGATTAATGCTATGAATAGGACAATTGACGGACTTAGCTACATCTAAAATTGACATAGGAATATCTGGTTCACCCACGATAGCAATACTTTTAGACTTAAAGATACCTGCCTTTTCTCGACCTATACTTTCACGTGTACTACCTAAATAATCAACATGATCAATACCTATAGTTGTCACAATTGCAACATCAGCATCGACAATATTAGTTGCATCAAGCCTACCGCCTAATCCGACCTCTAAAATAACAACATCTAATTTAGCTTGTTTGAATTGATACAGAGCAGCGAGAGTAGCATATTCAAAATAGGTAAGTGAGATCTCACCGCGCGCATCCTCAATTTGTGTAAATGCATTTATCGTTTCTTGCTCTGTTGATTCTTGATTATCAATTCGCACTCGTTCTGTAAAACGTAATAAATGAGGAGAACTATAAACACCAACATGTAAATTGGCCGCAAGTAATATCATCTCAAGTGTTTTACAAGTTGTTCCTTTACCATTAGTACCAGCAACCGTAAATATATAAGGCGCTGGTTGCAATAAATTAAGGCGCTGAGCAACAGTTTTGACACGCTCCAAACCGAGATCAATTGTCGAGGGATGTAGTTGTTCTAGATAACAAAGCCATGCTGATAGATCAGACAAGGCATTAGGTTTTTCAACTTGCATGATTAGTTACATTGTTTCATTATTGGTGGCATCATAAAAAGGGGCTGGAAGTTTCATTAATTTCGCGATCAAACCAGCAATTTTTGGTCGCATATCTTTACGGTGGATAATCATATCAAGTGCGCCTTTCTCTAGCAGAAACTCACTACGTTGAAAGCCTTCAGGTAACGTTTCTCGAACGGTTTGTTGAATAACCCGAGGACCTGCAAAACCTATTAATGCTTTTGGTTCAGCGATATTAATATCACCGAGCATCGCTAAACTTGCTGATACACCACCCATTGTAGGGTCAGTCATAACTGAAATATAAGGTAAACCTTCATCTTGCATTTTAGCTAAAATAGCACTCGTTTTTGCCATTTGCATTAATGAAAAGAGCGCTTCTTGCATTCGTGCACCACCACTAGTTGAAAAACAGATTAATGGACACTTATCAGCAATAGCTTGTTCAGCGGCACGAGTAAATAATGCGCCAACAACTGAGGACATTGAGCCTCCAATAAATGCAAACTCAAAACAAGCAACCACAACAGGAATACCAAGTAGTGTGCCTTTCATAACCACCATGGCTTCTTTTTCACGGGTATCTTTTTGAGCAGCGGTTAACCGATCTTTATATTTTTTAGTATCTTTAAATTTTAAGATATCTTTTGGAGCAAGTTCTGCACCGATTTCAACATCCGAACCTTCATCTAAAAATCGGTATAATCTTACTCTTGCAGCAATATGCATATGGTGATCACATTTCGGACACACCTCTAAATTACGATCTAGTTCAGCTTGATAAATGACTTGTTCACAATTACTACATTTGGTCCAAACCCCACCGGGAATATTCGCCTTTTTATGATCTGACGATATATTATTTTTACTTAGAATTTTCTCAATCCAGCTCATTATGATTCTCTCATTAGATACTCTTTAGAAATATTGGGCTATTGTATAATATTTTGTAATAATTCTTAATAGTTGTTTTAATTTTTCTCTTTTTTGTAAAAATATTTGAGGAAGTGCATACGTTTAAGTATAAAATTAATGACTAAATTCAACAATAATTCCAAATGCCGATAAATAAATCATAAAAAGGCAATTAATTATTGAATTTTCCAACAAAATCTGATGATATTTAAAAATATAATTAATATGACCTTAAAAAATTATTAGTATATAATTAGACAAGGTTTATTTTTCAATTTTTTACAATTAAGGGGTTTTAGATGGACAAGGAAAAAGCAAGTGCACCATCGTTTCAAGATGTATTAGAATACATTCGCCTATCACGTCGTTTAAATAAATTAAAACGCGAAATTTCAGATAATGAGAAAAAAATTCGCGATAACCAAAAACGTGTACTCTTACTTGAGAACCTAAGTGAATACATTAAACCAAATATGACGTATGAAGAACTTCAAGCTATTATTGCTAATATGAAAAGCGATTATGATGATCGAGTTGATGATTATATTATTAAAAATGCTGAAATATCTAAAGAACGTCGCGATATCAGTAAAAAAATGCGCACTTATCGTTCAAATTAATTTTTGAATATGTAACTCCCATAATTTTATATATGGGAGTTATGTTTTATCAGTTAAATCATCCGCCAGCAAGTTTAACTTTAAAGCCTTTATCTTCTAACAACGACTTTAGCAAATCTCTTTTATCGCCTTGAATTTCAATCGTTCCATCTTTAATAGAGCCGCCACATCCACAACGTTTTTTTAGTTCTCCTGCTAATTTAGATAATTGATTATCATCCAAATCAAAACCAGAAATAACACATACGCCTTTCCCTTTACGCCCCGAAGTCTGTCGTTGAATACGTATAGTACCATCACCTTTAGGGCGAGATAACTTTGCTTCTATTGGTTTAATTCGTCCTTGATCGGTCGAATAAACAAGAGGATTATCGGACATAATTAAATTAACTCTTACTTAAATCAAGGGTAGATAAAATAGATTGTAATGCTTTAGCAGGATCTTCTGCTCTCGTAATTGGTCTACCAATGACTAAATAATCGGAGCCGGCCGCTTGAGCTCGTTGTGGTGTCATGATACGACGCTGATCATCAGGCCCTGAATCTACAGGACGAATACCAGGTGTGACCAATTTAAAATTACTACCAAGTCTAGTTCTAAAACTTTGTACTTCTTTAGCTGAGCAAACCACTCCGTCAAGCCCACAATTTTTCGCGAGTATAGCTAATTTGGTTGCTTGTTCTAAAGGTGAAACATTAATACCAATATCTTTAAGATCTGCCGCTTCCATACTCGTTAATACTGTTACCGCAATTAAAAGTGGTGCATCTTTACCATAAGGATAAAGTGCATCTTTTGCAGCCTCCATCATACGAATTCCGCCACTAGCATGAACATTCGTCATCCAAACACCTAAATCAGCCGCCGCTGCTACTGCCTTAGCCACGGTATTTGGAATATCATGAAATTTAAGATCTAAAAAAATTTCAAAGCCTTTATTCATAATCTGTTTTATAAATTCAGGTCCAGCATGAGTAAACAATTCTTTACCAATTTTTAAACAACAATCTTTCGGATCAACCCGATCAATAAAATTCCAAGCTGACTTAACATCAGCAAAATCAACAGCAACAATAATTGGTGATGACATAACTCATTTATCCCTTTTTTATCTTAAATTTTATCTATCTTTTTTGTACAAATTCATTTAAATCGTTATAAAATATTCGTGCGCTTTCTTTATAACCTTTCAAAGTTTGATGAACTAAATCTGGACGAGCTAAACCGCGTTTACGCCATTCTTTAATAGCAAATTTACCGCCCATAGCTCTTTGCCAATCCCAAAATAATGTTTTTTCAGTTCTAGCTACCTGTTTTTGAATATTCATTATTGCCGAAAATGATTTAGGTATATCTTTTTGATTAACCATTGTATCAGGTGGCGTCATTATTAAGATAGCGGCATTGGGTAATGATTTACGAATGAGCCGTATATTATTAATTAAATTTTTTCGGTATGCATTGAGATCTAAAGTTTCATCAAAACTTTCATTGGTTCCATACTCGAGTATAATTAAATCACTTTTTGATAAAGATAGCTCTTTAAACCAACTTGGGCTCCATTTCTGCCATATAGCCTGCCTTGCCCCATTTGTAGCAATTGCTGAGACAATAACACCAGGTTGCTGGTAACGAGTTAACCAAATGCCCCCAAGTTCAACTGTACTTTGCCCTGTTATTTTTAGTGGCATTTTAGCAACCACAGATACACTTTGCCAAACATTAGCTTTAGGGACATAGTCAAATTTAATTCTTTTATTATTATTATCATAAAGACCAAATAAATTAGACGTATTTTTTAATGGTTTAAAAATTAACTGAACCCGCCAATCCGCATTATAATCTGATTTAGGTTGAATCTGTAATACCGCAGAATTTTGGTTCGGTCTGGCAATAAAGCCACCCATAGGAAAATCTCTATTACTCAAGGTTCTACTACTTAACACATCCCAATTTTTACTTTTCCAAGTCACTGCTGCATGGCTTTGACCTTTTATGGCTATTGGTGTTATCCAACCAATACCAGCATCACCATATTTTCCTTGCATCAATGTTCTAAATTCACCAGTAAAAAAATCAGCTGCGGTATGAGAATCACCAAATTGAGTGATATTAACAACATTATTTGCTCTTTTATTGGTCATTAATGATTTCAATCGGGTAGCAAATTGTTTCGCATTTGGATCACCAAAATCAATAATTCCAGACCCCGTAACAGCTTCACTTTCAGTCACACCATATCCAAAAGTGAAAGTAACCAAAATAACCGTCAGAAAAGACTTTAAGAACTTATTCACTATGGACATCCTCTAATTTTTTGAAAATTATTTTTTCCATAATGGCCTTTGCCAGAATTTTTTGACCTGAAGGTGTAAAGTGAACCCCATCATCAACCCTTACTCTGATTTTCTCTTTATTCTTCTCAACAAAACTATTGAATTTTTCGTATGAACAACCGAGTAACTCATTGGTTGTTAGAAAATGTTGTTGAGTTTTTTCAAGCTCTGACTGATATAATTTATTAAGATAAACCATACCATCATTTAGTTTTTTCTTACGCATACAAGGTGGTGCAAGCCAAAGGACTTGAACACGATGTTTTTGGACATGTTCTAAAATACTGGCAATACGTAAACGATATTGTTTTTCCCATAGTTTAGATTTAAATCTTACATTTGTTGCATAACCTTTAACAGGAAAATCCCATGGATCGTTAGCACCTAAAAAAATGACAAGTAATTTAATTGAAGGATCTTCAGATAGTTTATCATTAATCGTTTTTGGCCAATCAAAAGCTTTAGGATAACTTAGTCCAGTACTACGTTTGCTTAAATCAATGCTTTCAATTCTATATTGTTTGAATAACATTTTTTTAACATATGGTGCAACTCCTTGCATTAAAGAGTCACCAGCAAAAAAAACTTTATCATTTTGAGTCAATACAATTGGTATTGGTTCATCAACTAATGATGCATCATCAGACAAAACCTCTGGTTGTTGATTTTGATCTATCGGAGTTATTTGCGTTTCTATTGTTTTAACTTCCGTAGATGTTTGTTGAACTTTCTCGTCAACTTTATCTTCAGCTTCAGCTTTAGCTTCAACTTCAGTTTTCTCTTTAACTTCAAGTTTATCTTCAGTATTGTTTATTGTTTCTTGCGTCGTTTGTTTTGTAGTTTCTGACTCAGTGTCTGAATCAATAATCTCTAAGTTAGGTGATTCATCTTCCAGTGATTTATCCTCTAGTGATTCATCATCAAGTGATTCATCCCTTGCAAATAATCTTAGAATATCTTCTTTTGTTTCAAGTTTATTTTCTTTTGATTCGGATCGATTTTCTTCAATAGCCTCGATAGGTTCAGGCACGTCATCAGTTTGTTCAGTTTGATCAGATTCATCAGTAACCTCTTTTTCATCAGTATCCACTTTTGCATTGGAGTCTAAATCATCTTGAGGTGCAATAATGCTTTCGCTTGTATCTTTTTCCAACTCTTCAGGTGGGGGTTCTTCAGTAAGTGTATCAGAATCCAATAGATCTGAATGATAAGTTTGTTGCCAATAAATTAATATTGATTTGTAATAAATTGACATCAAAACAACCGCTGTCAAAAGTAAAATTACACAAATATATCGAGCGGATAAAGTACTTCTTACAATTTCAGAAATAACATTATTTTTAACAAATTTTCTTGAACGCTTGAAAGCAACTTTATTCAATGTATTAGGAGATTGCCATTTCAGATTCAAATAAGTTTTTTTCTTATTTTTCGTAACCGATTTTTTAAATTCCATAATAATTTATCATCATAATCAAAAGTTAGCATAAATAAAGTTTGGCACACCAGATGGTGCAATATATATTGTCAACCACAATACTGAAATAAAAATGATAGGTAAGTAAATCAGATTTATTCTACTTATCAGTAAAGTAAACCAATTTGGAATATTTTTTAATATCGGATAAATAAAAAATACTACGTAGATAATTAAAAAAGTTACAATATATTTTGGTTCAATCAAAAAGTTGTGTGTTAATGCGGTTAGATAATCTAATGCATCAGGCAAACTTTCACAATTAAAAAATAACCACGAAAAACACACGTAATGCCAAGTGAGAAACCTTGCTAATGTAGGAGAACGTTCAGTTACCCAACCTCGACCAAAATAATGTTCACTAATATTAAGCGCTATAATACCAACTCCGTGACATGCGCCCCAAATAATAAAATTAATCCCAGCACCATGCCATAAACCCGATATTAACATCGCCAACATCACATTAATTTGCGTGCGAATAAGCCCTTTTCGATTACCACCAAGAGGAATATAGATATAATCACGAATCCAGTGCGATAAACTAATATGCCAACGGCTCCAAAATTCTCGCAAATTACAGGCTAAATAAGGGAAGTTAAAATTATTTGGTAATCGGAATCCTAATAAAAGAGCAATACCAGTAACTAAATCGGTATAGCCTGAAAAATTTAAGTAAATTTGAATTGCATAACCATAAAGTCCTACTAACAAATCAATAACACTAAATTCTAAAGGATTAGCAAAAATTGGCGTAACCCAATTTTCACTTATAATTCCGCCTAAACAATAGACTTTAATTACAGATAAAATTATTAAAGTAAAAGCTCTAAAAGGTTGTAAAATCTTGCGGGGATGACGGGTAGTTATTTGAGGTAAAAAATTTTTAGCACGATTAACTGGACCCGCTATAACACTCGGGAAAAAAGATAAAAACAGTGCAAAATCCCAAAATTTAGCTACAGGTAATTCACTTTTTTTAACTGAGACAATATAGCTAACTGAATGAAGAGTATAAAATGATATTCCAATAGGAATAAGTACTGTTACAACAGGTAGTGCGATTGGTATATGGAGGAAATTAAATAAGGCCTGTAACTCATAACGGAAGAAATCAAAATATTTAAACAGCGACAAATTAGCTATTGATAAACATAATGCCAAGATTAACCACCGATTACCATTTTCATCTGACCGGGCAATCATAATTGAGAAAAAATATATTACACAGGTATAAATAAAAAGAATTAGCGCAAACTGCAAGCTAAAACTGGCCACAATAAGATAACTTGAAACTAAAAGTAATTTATTTTGTAATTTAGGAAAAAGACGATACCGCCAATATAACGCAAAAAAAACGATAAAGATTAGTCCAAATTCAATAGATAAATAACTCACTGCATTCCTTTTATAAACATATATCGAACCTGAAAGTTCTTTAGAAAGTATATTAACGCCTTAATCACTAATCATCTCAGACTGAGCTAGCACATTATAAACAATTAATTCTTTATTTAGCCCTGTTACAGACAATAATAAACGCCTAGCCTGCAGCCATAATTCATACAGTGCAGAAATTTTTTCATTGCTTTTAGTTGCTAATAATCTTACTAATGGTACTTGATCACGATTAACAATAAAACGACCAGCTTTTTGTTTTGCCTTTAATGCATCGCTTAATAAAGCACAAAACCAAATAATACATTCAATAAATTCTTCATTATCAAATGTTTTTGCAAGTTGCCAATAATCATTATGAGGTACAACACGTAATAAATGGTCACAAAATGCTTTTCTTTGCTGCCACTTTTCTGGTTTTAATAAAGCTAGTGCAGCTAATGGCGCATTTTCGCTCAATAACAGCGCAGAGGCAAGCTCATTATCGCTACTTTGCTGATTATGTCTCTTTTTTAACCACTCAATGGATTGCTCCAATTTAGGTACAGATAAAAAATAAGAAAAACAACGACTATGAATTGTTGGTAATAAATGGCTATTATGCTCATCACTTAAAATAAAGTAGGTATTTTCTGGAGGCTCTTCTAATGTTTTAAGTAATGCATTAGCTGCGGCTTCTGTCATTAAAGTGGCCCGCTTAATCCAAATAACTTTATTGCCACCTTGTTGGGATTTTTCGTACACTTTAGTGGTAATTTTTCGAATTTGATCAATACCAATAGATTGTTTATCTTGTTCATTCGTTATGATGTAAAAATCTGGGTGATGATGGGACAGAAATAACTTACAACTGTGGCAACTTGAACAAGGTTCTAATTGCTCTGCAGACAAACATAATAAACGATTAGCCACCATATTAATGAACTCATCTTCACCACTTCCTTGCACGTAATTAATCAATAACGCATGATGAGTCTTTTTATGTATAATTCCTTCGGCAAATTGTTGATAAGGCGATATCAGCCAAGGATAATCATTTAAAATCATACATTAGTAACCTGTTGTGTTAACCATGTTGTTAGGATCTGTTCAATTTGCATTGTCACCTGATTGATTGATTTAGATGCATCAATGGTAAAAATGGTTTCATCTTGATTTGCCAGTTCTAAATAACGTTGACGAATTCGCTCAAAAAAGGGTAATGACTGTTGTTCAATACGATCGAGTTCACCTCTTGCTCTAGCACGCATTAAACCAATTTGTGGTTCAATATCTAAATATAAAGTTAAATCAGGCTTAAAATTACCTAAAACTTGCTCTTTTAATGTGGTGATAAAAACTTTATCTAACTGGCGACCACCGCCTTGATAAGCTTGCGTTGATAAATCATGCCGATCACCAATGACCCATTTACCAGCATTAAGAGCAGGCTTAATCACATTATCAATCAATTGAATACGAGCGGCATATAACATCAACAATTCGGCTTTATCCGTCAAAGGTTCATCATCCAAACCATTTTTAATAAGATTGCGTAATGCTTCAGCAATGGGTGTACCACCTGGTTCACGAGTAAATTGTAAATCGCAAATGTTATATTGATTCAAAATACGAGCAACGGTATTAACTGCTGTCGTTTTACCCGCACCTTCAAGACCTTCAATGACAATAAATTTGCCTGTCATGCTAAATTCCTAAACTATTTATGATGATCATATGTTTAATAACGCCCTATTGTACGCTATTTTTGATTATTAGTTTAGTTAACAGTTACTTTCAATTTTCATGTTTTAAAATGAACTTCATAACTATTTAAGATTTTTAATAAATCTCATTCGATTTTTTATATTCATAAAAATATAAAAGTGAATATATGCCTATATTGGTAAAGAAATAAAGTTAAAACGTTATTAAGACATTAAGGAGAGTATATGCTTATAACCCTGTAGCTAAAAGCCTTTCATTACTTTACCTAATTAATCTAACTATATATCCCTGTGTATACAGGAAACGTCATGTTACGTCCATCTTTAGTTCTCACTAATACGGTTTATCCCTGTACATACAGGGAACACACGTACTCATTAGCTGTGCTACCATTATTATAGCGGTTTATCCCTGTGCATACAGGGAACACTCATCTTTATCCCTCTTATAGTTGTTCCGTATCGGTTTATCCCTGTGCATACAGGGAACACCGCGATCATCGAATTATTCCCGGCACTGTCCACGGTTTATCCCTGTGCATACAGGGAACACTTGCGCTCACATTCCCATTCATTGGGTGGGTACGGTTTATCCCTGTGCATACAGGGAACACGGTATCCGAGGTAATAAATTTGGTGCTAGAGTCCGGTTTATCCCTGTGCATACAGGGAACACACATCACAAATAAATCACTGCTTAAGTTACTGCGGTTTATCCCTGTGCATACAGGGAACACTACATTGCGTTTGCCAGCCTCTAATACACCGTCGGTTTATCCCTGTGCATACAGGGAACACTGTTATGCCGCCAGTGTTTAAGTTTTTTAATTCGGTTTATCCCTGTGCATACAGGGAACACTTCAGCAACTAAATGAAACATAACAGATGAGTCGGTTTATCCCTGTGCATACAGGGAACACAGGGCAGAAAAAAAGGCGTACACCCTGTCGCCCGGTTTATCCCTGTGCATACAGGGAACACCCTAGTCAAATTTTTACACCCGCGAAAAATCAACGGTTTATCCCTGTGCATACAGGGAACACCAGTTTCAAATTCGCAGAGCATCAAAAGACGGCGGTTTATCCCTGTGCATACAGGGAACACGTATTATCCAAAATACGTTAGATTTGTCCTCATCGGTTTATCCCTGTGCATACAGGGAACACTCTAAATATATATAATTGTTTTATTTAGATTTATTGGCATCCCAAAAATCTACCAATTTTTTTAATTTTTTAAAGAACGTTAACCTATTGATTTTCAATAGGTAAAAAAGAGACTAATCTTAGTCCATCTAAATCTACCGGAACCCTTCTATTAGCGCCATAAGTTTGGAAGTCAAATCCTGATTCTGTATTAGTCGCCCAAGCAAGGACTACATTGCCTTCTTCTGCAAGTTTAACAATTTGTTGCCATATCATTTCTCTTATTGGTTTTGATATGTCACCGATATAAACTCCAGCTCTAATTTCAAGTAACCAAATTGCTAAACGACCACGTAATCGAGGTGGAACATTTTCAGTGACCACAACACACATACTCATTATTAACGACTCCTAAAACCACTATCGGCTAAAGATTGAGGTTCTGGGATAGCGGGTGGCAGGGCATAATCAGGTGGTAGAGGCGGTTCGATACCACCAGCGGACAAAACTTCTTCAATAAGCGGAATTAATATTGCTAATGTCTTCTGGCTTCTAAAAATTTCACGACAGGCCACACGAACTTCCCGATCAGGATCAATCTTGTTTTTTGCGGCTATTTCAAACGCTTTGGGAACAACGGTATCAAACTTAATAATATCGGCAATATCATAAACAAATGAGAGTGGTTTGCCACTATGCACAAATCCGATTGCTGGAGCATAGCCAGCCGCCAAAACAGCCGCTTCAGTGATCCCATATAAGCAAGATGTGGCTGCACTTATACATTGATTAACCGTATCGCCTTTTTGCCAATCTTTAGGGTCGTATTTTCTTCCGTGCCATTTAACATGATAACGTTTAGCCAGTAATGAATAAGTTTCACGTACGCGCGATCCTTCAATACCTCGTAACTGTTCAATTGAACGACGACTAGGTGCAGGTTCGCCAAATCGTAACTCAAACATTTTTTTGACCACTTTTAAACGTAAATCATCATCTAAAGCCAATTTAGCTTGGTAAAGTAATTTGTCTGATCTTGCTCCACCGGGTTGCCCCGATGAATACATTCTTACGCCTGCTTCACCTACCCAAACGAGCAGAGTTCCAACCATTGCGGCCAATTTGATAGCAGCATGTGAAACTCTGGTGCCCGGTTCTAACATTATGCAAGCGATAGAACCCACTGGAATATGAGTCCTAATGCCTGTTTTATCAATTAATACAAACGCTCCATCTAGAACATCAATTTGTCCATATTGTAAAAAAATCATTGAAGTTCTATTTTTTAAAGGAATGGGATTAAGTGGAATATAAACCATAACCGTTTATCCTATTGATAATGTTTTATCAAGAATAAACCACAACCAAATCCTTTACTTTTGCCAATTCCTTGATAGATGGTATTTAAAAACAATTCAGCATCCGTCACTGTCAACACGCCTTGATAATCAACACTACTGTAAATGATTGGTTTAAGATCACTTTTTTTAATAAATTGCTGTTGGACATAACTAATTACTGCACAATTTACTTGTTGATCATTAGTCGTTAATAATGAAAATCCTCTGGTTTCACTCTGTTTAATTAACCAATTTATTGCAGCTTGATTTTGGCGAATTTTTATCTCATTAGTCTTTATTTTTAACTCTTGTTTTTTAATCGGATATTTAGCGTTCATCAACACATCACTACGCTTACCATTTTTAAACACTACTGGATTTGCCCGCAGTGAAAAAAACAATCTCATTCCAGCGGTTAATTTTGGTTGATACGGTTTAGTTTCTATTAAAAAAAACTGATGATTTGAGAGTGGTGCGACTTCCGATAATAGATAATATTGATAACCTTTACCAATTCGCTCTTCCCGAAATAAAAAAGTACGTTTTTCTTGATTAGGAAAGAGTTGCCATAACCATTGATGAATTGCATAAGGTCCCGAATTTTGCAATTTTTGTTGCATAACATAAGGAAGTTGGTTTAGTTTTAAAGTAACTCGAGAAAAATACATCTATTCACTCCCTTTCAACTTGCCTGAAAACTGCTGACGACAACTAAAATGCCAGCGCTCACGATTTATTGGTTGATCTTGCCGAAGCTGAATTTTAATTATCTTAAAGTGATCTTCTTGATTAGTCTGTTCCCAATAATATTCATCAGCAGTGCTTTCGACTAATTTATCAATAACCGGATCTTGACGATGACACTCTTGATAATGCTTGTCTGCAAAAATAAAAGCCTCACTCAATGTTCCTTGATACAAGATAGGTGATAATGGCAACGATAAAGGTGAGTTTTTCCTCCCTGCGTATAATGGAAAAACGGGGTTAAGTAATGCTTGTTGTATTTGGGTTAAACTATAAGGTGCATTTTCAGTTTCAGACATTACAATTTGATAGTAAACATCATTATAATATTCACGCTGTGATAATACAGTTTCCAGCTCAAGGGGATTTTGTCGAATTTCATCAAAACGCGTATGCCATACTTGCTTTTTGTTAGCTCTAGGAGCTTGAACAGTATGAAAATCTCTAAACCAGCTATTATGAGCAATAAAAGGACGAATCGCAAAATGATAATGCTGATTAAAATTATCAATTTGATTATCATTACGTCGAATTCCGAGCGCCGCCGAGGCTAATCCCAATAAAGCAGAGCGAGAGGGAATAATATTGCTGTGGCGAACTTCGCCAACAGCAGGTTCGCCCCAAGATGTAAAAGGGGCATAAATCTGAAAAATAAGATGGTCTATCATCTTGTCGACTCTCCTATTTTTGCGCAACAAAATCTAATGCCGCGCTAAGGGTTCCTTCTCCTGTTTCACTATTGAGAACATAGCGACTATCAGCGCATTGACCATAAACTCTATCAAATTTATCACGTTGCTCTTCTAAACGGGTAATGGCATCATTAACCAGATCTTGACTACGAATTGGATTAAAATAAGCTACCGCTAAAGAACGCGGTTGTTGGCTCCCTTTTTCTATCAATAAGTAGGAAGTATATGCTCGTGAAGCGAAACTATTTTGCATACCGGTTGGTGCTACTTTTGCTGCTGATTCAGTTAAAGCTTTTAAGGTTTTTTCAACCAATACTTCATCACCATTTAAATTTTCTAATAATAAATCACGACTGATACAGACATAAGTATAAAACAGTGCAGACGCAAATCCACGGCTACCCAAATGCGCTGAACCAGCATCAACATCATAATCATTTAAATCATCAACAGCAGTAAAAAAATCATTCTCAATGGTTACGGCACTTACGCCTAAGGCATGAGAAACTTGACACGCAGCTTCAATATTAAATGCCGGGCTATCAGCTAACATTCGTCCGAATAATGCAATATCAATACTACTATTTTCTTTACGCAATAATTTAACTTCATTATCGGTAGGCTCGCGTTTTTCACTAATTAATAAATCAACTAATTGTTTAATTACTTGTTGTTCATTACTACTAATATGTACCAATTGTTCTATTTCTAAATTATCCAATGGGTCTTTTGGTGATTTTTCATTTTTTAGTTTACCAAACTGACCGGCTATTTTAATTGCACTTTCTTTAGCTATTTTTTCAGATATGCCATTATCAACCATTGGTTTATATACCCAATCTCGAGCAAAGCGGCGTGAACGAACGCCAATATGATCACTTAATGATTGATAAAAACAGTCAGAGGTTCGCCAAGCTCTTTTTAAGCTTTGTGACGAAATACGTAAACGGTTAGTATTACCCATTTCGGCGGTTTTTGGTCGACCAAAATCATCACGGTTTAAGTTTGAGGGTGCATAAGCGGTTAATAGATGTAATTGAATAAATGTAGTCATGATGATTATTCCTTAGTATTAGTATTAGTATTAGTATCAGTATTAGTTGAAAAGTAGTCCCTTGCCCAACGAACATAAAAGCGTTTAAATGGGTTAGTATCAGCTGGCCAATTATGTTCACGAGCATGCCACTCTTGCATCCATAAAAAGATGCCATCAGCAAGGGAAGTTATATTAACCCCTTTTTCACCTCGCAACTTGACAGCATGAATTAAACGCTGACAAAATTCTTCAGGGGTGTCACTGGTAAGAAGACTTTCAAATCGCAATTTAGATAAATAATTACGTTCGCCACCTTTTACTTTTTCACTTAATTGTGCAGCAAATGGCGATTTATCATTATTCTTTTCTACAAAAGCAGCCACATTAGCAAATATCTTTAATGCATAATAATGAACTTCCGTTTGAGCTAATTTACTGTCGTTATTAATAAGTTTATTAGCTAAAATAGTGTAACCATCTTGTAAAAATATGAATTCAGATAATGAATCTCGACGCAAATCAGCGCGCAATTTGCGTCCATTGTAACTAATACCATTGAATTTACCTTGCCGTTGCTGCAACATAGAAAACCATTCATCAATAATCTTTTTATGGTTATCATTTAAGATGATCAGTTCTTTTTGGATAGTATCTGACATGCTGTTCTCCCTACATGAAATGCAAGACAGTTTATTATTTTTAATCTTTTTAATATTTTTAATTTTTTCAAAATTTTTAAGTAATTTTTCTCTTGTAGTGATTTTTTCGGAACTGATCAATCGTTGATCTGGGTTTGAAAAAGCCGCCTTATCGTAAATTTGGGTGATATATGTTAATAAGGTATTTGTCCAACCTAACAAAAAATGAAAGCGACCATTTGGGTTATCTTTTTGTTCAATAAGTTGTGTAACAAATTCATAAAAAGGTATTTCAGTTTCTTTCCAATAAGCAATATCAACGGAACTTGATTGTTTATTGATACTAGCCAAGGCTTTACGTAGTATTGGTAAAGTATCTTTACTAAACTCAAGTGCTTGTGCTATTAACTCTTTAATATCGCTATCTGGATCAGCAAATATTGGATAGACAGGAAAGTTATGTTCATACCAGCAGCGAGCCTTCATATTGTCAAAATCATAACCAAAACACCAAAGGTGATATTCTTGCGGAGATTCAAAGTCACGATAATCATGAACGTTAACAACTTGAGCTGGCTGGTTATCATCATTAGTAGTAACCATTCCTAACCAATCGCGATAACTTAACCCCCCAGGCTGACCTTTGATGGATATCGGTGCTCCCGTTTTACTGTCTGTTCGATAAGGAGATAAAGGATGCCGCCAGTTTTGATATTGAACACCATAATTTTTAGTTTGATAATGGCTAATAAGTTCGGACGACTCCTCACCACAAAGATCACAATTGCCTTGCGTTATATTGTCAAAATCCAGCTCAATTCGGCGAGGCATACCCCAAAAAGCTTGACAAAAATTAGCTTGTTCAGGATATACACTTAAATTTTTGGGCGGTTCACTGGTTATGGTTTTGTTTAACCATGGGAAGACAGTTTCATCATAGCGTTGTGGTTTTTCATCATCATTAAGTGGCACTACATTTAACCATAACTTTTTCCATAATGGTGTTGGCGAGTTCAGCTCAGGCATTATTAACGTGGTAATTGGTCCTCCACCCCGCAAACTGACTCGATGCCCTTGTCCACCTGCTGGGGCATTAGTTTGTAAAGTGAATAATGCCATAACTGCACAATGTGGACAGATAGCCTTAACAAAATCCCGCTTAATAAAATGATCGGTATTTCTTTTTAAAGCATTTTCACCAGGCGCCTCAACCAATAAACCTGATATTGGTACTTTATTACCATTTAATGGTGTAAAGTCTTGCATAAAAGCAGGTTTAGTAGCACCAAATTGCATTGCTGGTTTAATTTGTTCAAATGCTTTATCTAGCTGTGATTGGGGTATCCCCTCATCCCAATAGTCTAACCATTCATCATTATTTTTGGGGTAAAAAGCAGTTTGCAGTAAACCAATAAGAAATTGGTATGCAGCACCTTGAAAATCAGGTCTAAAATAGGCTAAATCAGAAATGGTTTCATCAATTAACTGACTGGGCTTAATTTTACTTATCTGACCATTAAAATGTCTTACAGGAATCCATTCATGGTCTAACAATGATAAAGTAGACAATTTATACTCCTTTTTCCAGTTTAAAATAAGCGAAATGTAATTTATTCCGCTTATCGGTTTAAAATTAAATTACTTAATTCTATATGAAGCTGATTTATTGATCTCAAAGCTTAAAGTATACGATCGAATTTCTTGACCATTATTTATATACTTTAATTCAATAGCCCATCGATTTTTTCGGTAATTAAAAATATTTCGTAGAGCATTACATATTGATAATAATTTTTTTAATAAAAACATAAAACTTTCTCCTATATAAAAAAAACAATTGGAAAATATTAGCAATGCATGTATACTCAACGAGTGCTTATATCGATGATTATCTCATGCAATGCTAATAATATTTAGCTAGTTTACCGTAGCCTTTATTTAATTTAGCATAGAAGTTTCTGTAAAGCAACAAAAATATAAGGTAGTTAGCAATAATAAATACTAAAACGGAAAATATGAAATGCTTTTAGTTATATGTTATAATTAAATCGCTAAAAAATAGTTCCTTATATTAATAGGGATAAACCAGTAGTTAGCAACAATGAAGATACGTTCCCCACTCTCGTGGGGATTTTCATCTCAAAGTTAAATAGATAAAAAGTTATTATTATTTTAACGAATATCAATCTTTAAAAATGTGAGCTTAGTTTACTTTTTTAAATTTTTTTGTTTTTTATCTATTCTTTCTATTTATTTGATAACTCAATATTTTAAGATTATGGCTATTGACCTTTAACGCACTTTCTGCCTAGTGTTGTTAGGTCCAAAACCGATATTATGTGCGACTTTAATTTGACGGTTTGGATAGCTTAATGTTTATAATACTTAATTAAACTCTAAAAACGTTAACTACTTAATAATGGTACCCACATTGAGAAAGTTATGATTAAAAAAAGTAATGATAATTATCAATCACATAATAATATAAGTAATATCAGTAATCAGTCTGAATATAGTGATTTACCACAAAAACAATCTCGATTTTGTTCAATCATTAACAAATTAATTCCCTTTGCGATGCTTTGGGGCAGTTTAATGTTGATGTATGGCGTAATATGCATGTATACCAATAGTATGGGACAAGATGAGTTTTACCGCTTTATCTTTTTTTTACGTAGTCCTTTTGTTGTTGTGCTCAATTGCCTAGCATTATTAGTTGCTATTTGCCATTCAATAAGTTGGTTTAATTTAGTCCCTAAAGTTATTTTTTCAACAAGATCGAATAAGAGAGCACAAGATTATTTATTCACTATCGGTTTATGGTTAGTGACAATCGCTATTTCAATTTGCTTAGTGTTATTTGTTTTAAAATAGATGGTATTTATCCAATGAAAAATCAAGAAATTCAAACTGCACATTCAAAGGGAAGTCTTGCAAAAGGATTATTTGTTTTAGGTGGCACATGGGCTGCGATATTTTTGCCAGCCATCATGATAATAATTGCATTCATTATTCCTTTTGGTAATGCAACAACGCGTTCTTATATACTTAAAGTAGTAAATACAGAAACGGGTAAATTATTTTTATTTTTAATGATTTCATTGCCGATTTGGTGCGCATTACAGAAGATTATTACTATTTTGCATCAGCATAATATCCATCCAAAACGGGAAAAAATACTTACCGTTGCGCTAGCCCTTGCATGGACTATGCATGCCGTTTATATTTTGTTTGTCCGAAGTTAACTAAAATAGAGTTTGATATATTGAATCGATAAAAAGCGTTATCCAGTTGGATAACGCTAATTAATGTTAAACATCAGTAATAGGTCATTTCTCTAACAATATTAGTTTGTTTATTTTTTTGATCGTGTCTTATTTTAGTCGCGGTGAGCCAATCGTTTTTACCATCGAAGGTTAAGAATTGAGTGGTATAATTCACTTCATCTTTGTTTGCCGATAGATAAGCTGATTGTATTGCAGTTAAGCGATATTGATTATCGTATTGATATGAAAAGTTACTTTCATTTTGGGTATTATTACTGAACTGATATAAAACTTTAGCTAATTGCTGTTGTTGATAATTAAAGGTATAAGATGACGTACCATTTTGATCAACACCGGTAAATTTACCCTCATCATCAACCCCTTTAACTTTCCATTGTACCTGTTTGCTAATCAGACAATTGTTACTATCATATTGGTAACTATCCGTTTCAGTGAAGATAAAGTCTAACGCTTTTTTTGCTTGTTGTGATTCAACGATTTTACCTTGTTCATCGGTTTTAAATTGAATGATACTGCTTGTTTTATATTCCAGATCTTCAATAAAGTTTTCCCAACCGGCGGTTGTTTTTTGCAAATTTTCGGAATAAACACGTTTATTATCATCCGAGAACAAAATATATTGGCTTTGAGTAATTAATCCATTTTCATCATAATTGAGAATCTGTTTAACTGTTGACTCATTACGATTATTAATTATTGTTGTTGATGTTCTAACTTCTTGTTTAATTCCTTGAGCGGGTAAATCAATAAAATCCAAAATTTGAAAAATATAATTATTTGCTTGAACCCTATTTTGAGTAAGATTTTCACTACAACTTAACGCCATTACAGTTGGTGAAAGCAACAATGTGCAAAGTGTTATAGAACAAGGTAATGTTTGTTTTTTCATAACTAACCTATAAATAGAGATAAATATTCATCCATTGGCAAACAGTGAACTAAATTCAACCATAGCTTTACGTACAACTATTTTTTGCGCATTAATAACGCATTTTCCCAATCGACCTTTTTTTCTTGTTTTTGATTTTGTGAATTATCATTTTTGTGATCACCCTTTTCTATTTTTTCAGCTTTATCAGCATGAATGAGGGTTCTGCTTCCTCTGCGATGAGGTTTATCTAAAAATGACAGTAACGCTTTGGTGTATTCATGTTCGCAAGAATAAAAGATCTTTTCTCGTGAACCTTGCTCGACAATTTGTGCATCTTTCATAACAATGACTTGATGACATATTGAATATATTAGTGCTAAATCATGACTAATAAAGAGATAACTAAGCTGATATTTTTCCTGTAGAGATTTGAGTAACTCAATGATTTGCTTTTGAATAGTATGATCTAAAGATGAAGTTGGTTCATCTAAAATCAATAATTCTGGTTGTAAAATTAATGCTCGAGCGATAGCAATACGTTGCCGTTGTCCCCCAGAAAATTCGGTTGGATAACGAAAACGTAAATCAGGATCGAGACCAACTTCTTGCATGATTTCAATTACCGCTTTTTCACGTTCATTTTTACTCAGTTTTTTATGAGTAACTAAACCTTCGCTAATAATTTGCTCAACATTAAAACGAGGATTGAGTGACGAAAACGGATCTTGGAACACAACTTGCATTCGGCTTCTAAATGGTAACAGTTTTTTACCCGTTAAATTCTGTATTGGATGGCTATCAAATAAGATTTCACCTTGAGATTTAATCAATCGTAAAATAGCCAAAGCTGTTGTACTTTTTCCTGAACCCGACTCACCGACAATACCCACTGTTTCACCTTGATGTATCGTCAAACCCACATTATCAACAATTCTTTTTTGTTCGTGACTAAACAGCCTTTTTTTAGTTATTACATCAACATTAAGATGGTTAACGCTAAGCAATATTCCTGGCGTTTGAGGCAAAACAACCGGATCACCACTTGGTTCGGAATTTAGCAAAGTTTGAGTATATTCATGTTCAGGACGCAAAAAGATACGTTGTTTACTATTATATTCAACAATTTTACCTTGTTGCATAACGGCCACTTTATCAGCTAACTTTTTGACAATACCAAGGTTATGCGAAATAAATAACAAACTCATATTCAATTCATTTTTAAGCTCTTTAAGCAATTGAATAATCTGTGCTTGTACGGATACATCCAAAGCGGTGGTAGGTTCATCAGCAATTAATAATTTAGGGTGAGTTAGAATTGCCATGGCAATCATGACTCGCTGTCGCTCCCCACCCGATAGCTGATGAGGAAAAGCAGATAATTTATTTTTAGGCTCTTTAATTCCAACACGATCAAGATATTGCAATATTTCGCTACGGGCAGCATTAGGCCGCATACCACGATGCAATGAAAGTACTTCATAAAGCTGTTTTTCAACAGTATGTAATGGATTGAGCGATACCATCGGTTCTTGGAAAATCATACTAATTTGATTACCACGAATTTTACGAAGCTCTTTATCGGGTGCATGCAACAAGGATTGCCCTGCAAATAAAATATCACCCGTTGGGTAACTCACCTGTTCTTTACGTAATAAACGTAAAATGGATAATGCAGTTACGCTTTTGCCTGAACCTGACTCACCAACCAAAGCAAGTGTTTCTTGTTCATCAATATTAAAACTAACATTACTTACAACACGCGATTGTGATTGTGTATCACGTTTGAAAGCAATACTTAAATCCTCAACAGATAATAAAGTAGAACTCATCGATACACTCCCTTGTTTGGATCGAAAGCATCTCTGATTGCTTCACCAATAAATATAAGCAATGATAGCAAAGTTGCAATAATTAAAAATGAGCTAATACCAAGCCAAGGTGCTTGCAAATTATTTTTACCTTGTAGCAACAAACGACCAAGAGATGGCGAATCAATCGGTAAACCAAAACCTAGAAAATCCAGAGAAGTTAATGTCGTAATTGAACCACATAAAATAAAAGGTAAAAATGTTAATGTTGCGACCATTGCATTCGGTAAAATATGACGAAACATAATTTTGCTGTCGCCGACACCCATTGCTTTGGCGGCACGGATATAATCAAAATTACGGGTACGCAAAAATTCAGTACGCACAATTCCAGATAAAGCCATCCAACCAAATAATACTGTTATTCCAAGTAACCACCAAAAATCAAGGGGTAAAATACTCGCCAGCAAAATAATCACAAATAGCTCAGGTAATCCACACCAAATTTCGATAAAACGTTGTCCAATCAAATCAATTTTGCCACCATAATAACCTTGAACAGCGCCGATAATAACTGAGATAATCGTGGTAAAGAATGTTAATAAAATGGCAAAGAACATAGAGATACGAAAGCCATATAATATATTTGCCAATACATCAAAACCAGCATCGGTCGTACCTAACCAATGAGAAAGTGATGGTGAAGTTGGAAACGTGCTTGGCGTATCATAAATTAACGTATTATAGCTATAACGAAATAGAGGCCATAAAATCCAACCATCTGCTTCTATTTTATGCTGCACAGCCGGATCTAAAAAATTAGTTTGAGTATCAAATTGTCCACCGAATTCACTTTCAGGATAAAAATGAAAAATAGGTAAATAGTAATTATCCTGATATTTAATAAAAATCGGTTTATCGTTAGCAATAAAATCAGAAAATAGGCTAATTACAAAAAAAATCATAAACAACCAAAGCGAATAGTATCCACGCCGATTGTGTTTAAATCGTTGCCAACGTTGCTGATTAATAGAGTAATTACTAGTCATCAATTGCGAGCCTCAAAGTCTATGCGTGGGTCAATTATCATATAAGATAAATCGGATAATAGTTTAGCAATTAGTCCGATTAACGTAAAAATATACAACGAACCAAAAATAATCGGGTAGTCTCGTTGAATGATCGCCTCATACCCCAATAGCCCAAGCCCATTGAGTGAAAAAATAATTTCTATCAGTAACGAACCGGTAAATAAGATACCGACAAATGCAGCAGGAAAGCCCGATACAATAAGTAAAGTTGCATTACGAAATACATGCTTATAAAGAATTTGTCGTTCGCTTAGACCTTTGGCTCTAGCGGTTATGACATATTGTTTACGGATTTCATCTAAAAATGAATTTTTGGTTAACATGGTTAACGATGCAAAACCACTGATCACCATTGCAATAGTCGGTAAACAGATATGCCAAGCATAATCTTTTACCTTACCCCAAAAATCGAGCTGCTCAAAATGGTTGGAAACTAATCCTCGTAATGGGAAAATATCCCAATAACTTCCACCGGCAAACAGCACAATGAGTAACACCGCCAATAAAAAAGCGGGTATCGCATAGCCAATAATGATTAACGTACTTGACCAAAAATCAAAAGCCGATCCATCTTTAACCGCTTTGCGGATCCCTAAAGGAATCGAAATAAGATAGACAATGAGGGTACTCCAAAGGCCGAGTGAAATAGAAACAGGTAAACTTTTAATAATTAAACCTATTACAGATTCACTTTTAAAAAAGCTATTGCCAAAATCAAACATGACATATTTTTTTAATGTTTCAAAATAACGTTCAATTATTGGTTTATCAAAACCGTACTGTTTTTCGATCATAGCCACAATTTGTGGATCAAGCCCGCGCGATCCCCGATAAGTTGACTCATTTTTAGGTTGTTGCAATTTTACAGCGCTATTATCACCCCCCGGCAAAATAGCTTGTCCTGCTTCTGGACCATTTTCAATCAGTGCTAATGCTTGATCAACTGGGCCACCTGGCGCTACTTGTACAATAAAAAAGTTAATCGTTAAAATAACAAACAGCGTAGGAATAATGAGTAATAATCGTCGAATAAGATAATTAAGCATATTAATGTTTCCGATTTTTAGTCAGGCTAGCTGCTTTATCTGCATCATACCACCAACTATCTACGCCAATAGCGTAAGCGGGTTGAACAGCTGGCTGCCCAAATTTGTTCCAATATGCATAGTAAGTATTGCTGTTATACCACATTGGAATCATAGGATATTCTTGAGTTAAGATGCGATCAAGAGCACGCCCAAGAGGAATGAGCTGAGCTTGATTATCTAAATTTTTAGTAATTTCAGCGATAATTCCGTCAATTGCTGGGTTATGTAATCCTGAAGCATTCCATGATGAATTAAGATAGTTACTTCCCCAAAGGATCATTAAGTCTGATGAGGGATAATTTTCAGCACCATAAGTACGTGGCATCATATCATAATCACGCTCACGCAAACGACGTGTGAACTGAGCATAATCAAGTGACACGATTTTCATTGTGATACCTAAACGAGCTAAGTTTTGCTGAAAAGGTATCGCATATTTAATATCATCCCCAAGATATGTAACAAGTTCAAATTCAAAAGGTTGATTGGTTTTAGCATTGACTAATTTACCTTCTTTAATAATCCATCTAGCTTGTTGAAGTAAGTCAGTCGCTTTTAATAAATTATCACGATTAAACCCAAGACCATCACTTTTAGGAATGTAAAAGGCATTCTCAAACGCTCGTTCAGGAATAATATCTTTATATTGATTAAGCCATTTTAACTCTTGTTCACTTGGCGTACCTATCGCCGCATAAATAGTATTTTCAAAAAAACTGTAAGGTCTTTTGTAGCTATCATAATAAAAAGCGTGATTTAACCATTGAAAATCAAACGCTAAAGTAATTGCTTCACGAACTTTAACATCATTAAACAAATCTTTTTGCAAATTAAACGCTAACCATTTGGTATCTACAGCCGTTTGAATCGGTTTTTCCTGTTTGATAATATTATTTGAATCAAAATATTGGCCTTGATATTGGGTAAACCAGTTTTTAGGCTGTCCCTCACCACGAAGATCATATTCACCCGCTTTAAAAGCTTCTAGCGAAATACTACTATCCATATAGTATTCAATGCGTTTTTCATCGAAATTATTCATCCCTTTATTAACGGGTAAATTGCTTGCCCAATAGTTAGGATTGCGTCGATAAACCACATAATGTCCCATTTTATAATTACTGATATAATAAGGTCCGCTGCCCACAGGAGGCGTAGCAATTGGCTCTGCAAAATTATGATTTTGCCAAAAATGTTGCGGTATCACAGGCATATTACCAATAAAAGATAATAACTTTTCTCGATCTGTTTCTGGTAAATCGATGCGCACATGGTAATCATCCAGCGCTTTAACCGTAATGCCCTGATTATAGACACGATATTGCGGAACGCCTTCAGTCATAAATTTTTGAAAGGTAAATTCAACATCATGTGCCGTAATCGGTTTACCATCTTGAAAACGGGCATCGGGATTAATGGCAACTTCCGCCCAACGATAATTGTCAGAATAGGTAACGGATGTAGCAATTAGTGGATAAAAACTGGTAATATCATCCGCTAAGTTTGTAAAAAGGGTGTCGTATAATGATCCTGAGTTTTTTTCTGGCGCACCTCGACTAGCATAACGATTAAAATTATCAAAAGTGCCTATTTCAGCGAGCTTAATCGTTCCACCTTTTGGTGCTTTTGGATTTACATAATCAAGATGATCAAAATCTTCAGGATATTTAGGCTCACCTAATAAAGAAAAAGTAGTTTTATGATAGATTTTTTCAGTAACTTGAACAGGACCAACAAAATTAGCTTCATCATTTATTAATGGTTGATTTGATAAATCAGTATCAGTTTTAACCTCTATTGCCGTTGGTGATTGTTCTGGCTGAGTTTCTTGAGCATTAACCGTCATAGAACAAATAACTAACCCACTTATACAGCTTGTTATAAGTATTGCGTTTATTTTTTGTTTGATTTGGTTAATCATCCTAATGTCATTCCTGTTTAATCACTCGTATAAATATCGGTAAGTGCCATTGAAATTATTGTCTTGATGATTCAAAACAATTATCCCATCTATAATAGGCCATCTATTTTGCCAAACTTCAACTAAATGAGCAAAACCTAATTCATAAACTCAAGAATAAATACAAACGTTAACATTAATACCGATATTACATTTATTAATAGCTGTCTTTATGAGTAGATAAACATAGCACTTAATCCATTTAGCCTTTTAAAAAAACAAGTTTTTTGTAAAAAAATTTCAGGTTAACATGACGTTTCAGTATAAAACTCTAAATTATTATCTGTATTTTTATATTAAACCAGTTATATTAGTACCAGAACAAATTATAAGCTTTCTATTCATTAGAATCTAAATAGATTAGTAAACAACCTTAACAAAAGAATTAACCACAAAAAATCGATTTACTAGCACAATATCTGTTTAGCTAAACGATAGGGCATATAATAAAATTAATTATATGAAGTTATTTGGTTTTTCTTTATATTTTTAGTTCTGTTATCCAATAAAAAATATGAATCAATCTATCGACAATTAAAAAAGGATAATAATTATAATGGCGGAATCTTTTTATCAATATTGGGGAAAATGTCGACAAAATACCGATAATTCTTCCTATCATTTGCTTGCTTACCACAATTTAGATGTAGCGGCATGCGGTTATCAGATAGTCAAACACAATTATTTCAATTCTTTTGAATTATTTGAAAAAATAGGTTTTTCTTCAAATGACAAAGAACAAGCCGCACTTTGGTTTGCCTATTTTTTAGCTTGGCATGATATTGGTAAATTTGCTAATGGATTTCAAAAACTATTTAAGCACAATAACCCACAACTTGTTGCCGCTGATCCCTCAAAAGAATATTTATCAAGACATGACTCACTGGGTTGGTGGTTATGGCGTGAATCCTTATCACTCAAGCCAGAAATTCAACTAGACAAATATGATAGAAAAATTAAGAATTTATATAATATTTGGTTATTAATCATGACTGGGCATCATGGAAAGCCTCCTAAACTACTTAAAGATATAAAAGGTAAGTTAGCATTTAATCAACAAGATAAAGAAAGTGCATCCGATTATATTCAAGCAATTAATCAGCTTTTTATTAAAGATAATAAATTACAACATTATCCAGAATTTTTTATCGATGAAACACATCAAGAAAAACTGAACCAAATAAGTTGGTTGATTGCTGGTTTAACGGTTATCAGCGATTGGTTAGGATCAAATGAGCAGTTATTCTCATTTAATTGGCAAGTGATGCCATTATCGGAATATTGGCAAAATCATGCAATCATTCAAGCTGAAAATGCCATAGCAACTCTACCCAAATTATCTTCTGTTGCTCAATTTAAGAACATTAAAAATCTCTTTCCCTTTATTGAAAAACCAACACCACTACAAGAGTACGCATTATCCTGTCAATTATCTGATAAGCACCCTGAATTGTTTATTATGGAAGATGTGACGGGTGCAGGAAAAACCGAAGCATCAATGATTTTAGCAAGCCGATTAATGTCAGCCCAAAAAGTACAAGGAATTTATATTGGTCTACCAACTATGGCAACAGCTAATGCCATTTATCAACGCACCGCAAATGTTTACGAGAAATTATATCAAACAGGTAGTCATCCATCATTAGTGTTGACTCACGGCGCTAACTATATGAATCCAAATTTTACCCAATCCATTTTAACGAACGATCATATCAGCCAACAAAAATATTCTAATGGTGAACAATCTGTCAGTGCTGAATGTAATGAATGGTTTGTTGATACTCGTAAAAAAGCCTTATTAGCAGAAGTTGGCGTAGGTACACTGGATCAGGTTTTAATGGCTATCATGCCATTTAAACATCAATCATTGCGTTTATTAGGTCTGCGACATAAATTACTTATATTAGATGAGGTTCATGCTTATGACAGCTACATGGTAAAGCTGCTAGAAATATTACTTAATTATCACGCCTCACAAGGCGGTAGCGCCATTATCTTAACTGCCACATTACCTGGTTTTTTACGTGAAAAGTTACTAAATGCATTCAATAAAGGTTTAACAAATAACCAACAAACCTTATCTTTAAATCAGTCATTACCGTTTCCGCTTATAACGAGACTTAATTATCATGGTCTGACTGAAAAACCAATAGATACCCGGGAAGAAGTAAAACGTCAGGTTAAAATAGCATGGATTAAGGACATTGAAACCGGTATAACTAAAATTCAACAATCAATAGAACAAGGTAAAATTATCTGCTGGATTAAAAATAGTGTAGCTGATGCTATTGAGTTATATCAGCAACTACAGCTACAACGACAACATACCTTGAATATAGACGCTGATCATATTTTACTTTTTCATAGTCGATTTGCTTTTTGTGATCGACTGGAAATTGAAGAAAAAGCCTTAACATGGGCAGGAAAATCCTCAAATAGTGAAATTCGCCAAGCAAAAGTGATCATTGCAACCCAAGTCATAGAACAATCTTTAGATCTTGATTTTGACGAAATGATAAGTGACATAGCCCCTATCGATCTATTGATACAACGTGCTGGGCGTTTACAACGGCATGTAAGAGATAAACACGGTAATATCAAACCTGATAATAAAGAGAATCAATCAAAGGATGAGCGAGACCCACCTGTTCTTACTGTGTTTGCACCACCTTGGCAAGATGAACCGCAAAAAGATTGGCTGGATAATCCTGCTTTTCGCAATACCAGTTATGTATACCCTAATCACGCTTATTTATGGCTCACTCAAAAAATCCTACTTAAGCAAGAATATATCAAAATGCCTCAAGAGGCACGTTTATTGATTGATTCTGTTTATGCTGAAGATATTGAGCCTCCGTCAGGGTTATTAGAAGTTTACTATAAGGAAAAAGGAAAATCGCTTAGTCACTCTTCTATTGCCAATCAGAGTGTATTAGATATTAACAGTGGTTATAGACGAGACTCCGATAGCTATTGGGATAAGAATGTTGAATTGTCCACCCGATTATCTAAAGATAATATCGATCTATATTTAGCTTATTATAATGAAGAACACGAAATAATCCCTTATAGTGTTAATAGCGAATATGCATGGGAACAAAGCCGAGTTTCAATCAGCCTATCCAAATGGAAAAGAATAAAAAAAAGTATTAAACAACTTGATGACATAAGTTTAGAAAAAAAAAGGCAACAACTGCATAGACCGCAAGCCATCATTGTTTTACTTGAAAAAGGAGATGGTCCATCTTTTTACTCAAAATCATTAGGTTTTCATGCTAACTGATCGAAACACTAACTATTAAATTTCAGGAAAATTAACTGATTTAAATTAGAGATGAAATGCAGTAAAAAATAAGTGAACAAGCAGAAAGTGAAGAAATATCGCATTATTATGCAGTGTTGCCACATATTTAATAACTTTAAAAAAGGAGCTATTGCTCCTTTTATTTCCAACTTACAATACGAATTGGATTGCCACTTGAATCAACAATCGCTGTGACAGTATTTTTAGTAATCTTACCACTATCACCCTTTTTACCATTAAACGTAGTAGTAATTGTTAACGTATTATCGTCATTTTCAACATATTTAGTTTCAAGATGTTCATAATTGCTTACATCTTTCATTTTAAATTTTATAAATTTTTCAAGTTTACGATGAGCACCATTTTCACCCATAAATTGAGAGCTTATCATTTGTAGTCTTTCTACTATTGGCTTTAACTCAGCGTGTTTAGTTTTATATTCCGAATTATCAGGAACGAGTTCTAATAGTTTACTGTATAAATCAAATCGTTTCTGTAATTCAGATTCAGGGGTTGCATTAAGCTCATTTGACAAATCTGTAATTTGTTTCTGGGTGTTAACTTTTGTTAACTCTGCTTGAGCCTGATCTTTCAATTTTAACAATGCTTCGTCTTCTGTAACCTGATATTTACTGGCTAAAGAAATCGCTTCATCATATTTTTCTTCAGAGATTAACCGGTTAATTTGTGTAAAAATATTCTCTTTATTTGAATTAAACTCAGAAATGATCGCTTTTTTTTCTTTTTCTATCTGATTATCACCATCACTTAATGGAGTTTGTGTAAAAAACCAAAATGCGCCAATAATCAAACAACCACCCAAAAAACAAGCTAAAACTCGCTGCCATGTTTTCATAAAAATCCTTAATCCATTGACTACTAAAAAAAGACTGCCTACTTTACAACAATTTAATTATTTGACAAATATTCTTTTGTAAAGAACATGATATAAAACTACAATTTTTAATTTGTAAATACATCATAGTATAAAAAGCTAAAGTCATAAAACCTTTTGCTGTAAGCTATCTTATCATTCTCAAAAGGTTATCCGCATTAACTTTTTTGGGTATAAACTCACCGATAATAGTAAAATTGTGTTTTTGATCACATTAAATTCATCAAAATGAGGTATAAGTTTAATTACTAATAAGTGTGAGGATTTAAAAAAACATTCTATCCATAAAATAGATAGGTCAACTTTTAGATTTAATGAATTTATTAAAGAATAGTATTAAAAATCATATGTATTACTGTATCGCCTTTAAATAATAAATTTATTTACCAGTAAAGGTAACTAAAATTGATTTGATCCTTAGCAGACAAATTTAACTTTATGTATATAGGAAACGTTTATCCCTATATAGGAAAAAAACAATTTAATTATAACCACCTGTTAAATAATTAAAATAATCAATTAAAAACGCTACCAATTTTTTTAGTTTTATACTGAAACATACCCATTTCCTCAAACTTTTTGACAAAATAACAATAATATTAAGGATTGTAATTTAGCTATATTGCTGACTCTAGCTGGTTAATCAATATACATTCTGATTTATTTAATTAAGTGTTCTCGTTAATCATTTCTCTTAAAGTTAAATGATTTTTCTTTAATCCATTTAATTATTTTACTGTGCTTGTTACTGTGATAACTTGTTTTATGCCAAATATTCAAATTCAAACTAATCTAAATTAGAGGTAAACGGTTTTCCTTTAATCCATTTAGTTATGTTACCGTGTTCTTCACTTTTATAACTTATTTTGTACCAAAGAATATCGTCTTGGTATTCATTCAAAATCTCATCTAAAATTGTAACAAAATCGTGTTTGACTAGGTAAATATTTGTTGCCGAGTTATCATCGGGTTGATTATAAAGTTGTGTTTTTTTATCATTCTGTATATAAGATTTGATGTTTCTTTTTATTGGCGATTCGTTTAGTAATGCCGATAAGGCATTTTTATCATAAAACTTTATATTCCCTTTAGAGTCAACAATATCCAGACCAATAAAACGTTCTGGAATAAAAGGATTACCCATACGTTGATAAATTTCATCTTGTTGTTTAAATTGGTATTCTTTTTCTTTGTTTGCTATAACAACCATATATTTATTCAACTTATAATCTTTTATGGATGAATAGCGACGGTAAAAACTGATATCATCGATTTTGCCGATAAAAACATCAAAATTTTTGTATTTCAGACTCTTCTTATTCTCATTAAAATCTGAAAAATCATATATTAATTCTAAATAAAACTCAGGAAGTAAATTGTCAAATCCCTCTTCAACTTCTCCAAAGCCATCTTGAACAATTTGCAAATCACCACAATAAGAATATTTAATTTTTATTCCAGTTGTTAATGTCTTATCCATGTATGAACATTCAACCATTACATTATTATCATCAATGATTATGGGAATATAAGCCTCAACATTTTTTGGTGATTTGAAAGTATAATGGAATACGGGTGTATTTTTATCATCCCAGTTTGAAAACATGACACCAATCTTACCTGCCATTCCTATAACATTTTTAAGCGTTTTATTAAAATTTTTGCCGTGTATTTCTAATATAGCGGGATATGGAAAAACTCTATCTTGATCTTGATCTTCATCTTCATCTTCACAAAAATAAGATGTGAATTTATAAAGTTGATTGTTAATATCAAATTGATAATCTCTAACAGAGGTTTTATTGGTACAAGGCTCCTTGGCGTGACAAAGCGTGCTAATTGTTATCAATAACAGTAATAAAAGAATTTTTTTCATATCAGAACTTCTCAACTAAATCGCGTTATCATCATCTTTAATCCGAAGATATTTCTTTCATAGGGAAAAACGCATTGCCTTTAATCCATTTAATTATTTTTCCGTGTTTTTTACTGTTATAACTTATTTTATACCAAGTAACTAAACTATTACCCTTATACAAAATCTCATCCAAAATTGTGACGGAGTCGTGTTGTACTAGGTACATATCTGTTGCTGAGCGATTACTTGGTTTATTATAGAGTTTTGTTTTTTCATTATATTGTATATAAGATGTAATGTTCCTTTTTATTGTCGATTTATTTAATAATGCCGATAAGGCCTTTTTATTATAAAACTTGATATTTCCTTTGGAATCGACAATATCCAAACCAATAAAGGCTTGTGAACCAGAACGGTCAACTATTCGTTGATAAACTTCATCTTCTGGCTTAAATCGATATTCTTTTTCCTTATTTACTATAACAATCGTATATTTATTCAACTCATAATCTTTTATCGATGAATAGCGGCGGTAAAAACTGATACCATCGATTTTACCAATAAAAACATCAAACTTTTTGTATTGTAGACTCTCCTTATTCTTAGCGAAATCTGAAAAATAGTATATTGCTTCCAAATAAAAATCACGAATTAGCTTGTCAAATCCCACTTCAACGTCTCCAAAGCCATCTTCGACAATTTGCAAATTACCACAATAAGAATAATTAAATTTCATTGAATTTTTGAAACTTTTATTGAAATATATACAATTGATCATTACATTATTATCTTTGATGATTATTGGCATATATGCTTCGGTATCATATTCTGATGATGTGATAGTATAATAGAATATTGGTATATGTTTATCATTCCATTGCGTAAACGTGCTATATCTATAACCTCCCAATCCAATAACATTTTTATATGTTTTATTAAAATTTTTGCCATGTACTTCTAAAATTCCGGGTGTAAGAAAAACGTCATCATCTTCATCTTCATCTTCATCTTTATTTTTATCTTCACATAAGTAAGAAGTGAATTTATATGGTTGAGAGTTAATATTAAATTGATAATTTTCCACAAAGGTTTTATTGGTACAAGGCTCCTTGGCGTGACAAACCGTGCTGATTATTATCAATAACAGTAATAAGAACATTTTTTTCATATCAGGGCTTCTCAACTAAATCGCGTTATCATCATCTTTAATCTGAAGATATTTCTCTCATAGGGAAAAACGAATCTCCTTCAATCCATTTAATTATTTTTCCGTGTTTTTCACTGTTATAACTTATTTTATACCAATCAACATAACGATTGCTCTTATGCAAAATTTCATCCAAAATTGTAACGGAATCGTGTTGTACTAGGTACATATCTGTTGCTGAGCGATTACTTGGTTTATTATAGAGTTTTGTTTTTTCATTATATTGTATATAAGATGTAATGTTCCTTTTTATTGTCGATTTATTTAATAATGCCGATAAGGCCTTTTTATTATAAAACTTGATATTTCCTTTGGAATCGACAATATCCAAACCAATAAAGGCTTGTGAACCAGAACGGTCAACTATTCGTTGATAAACTTCATCTTCTGGCTTAAATCGATATTCTTTTTCCTTATTTACTATAACAATCGTATATTTATTCAACTCATAATCTTTTATCGATGAATAGCGGCGGTAAAAACTGATACCATCGATTTTACCAATAAAAACATCAAACTTTTTGTATTGTAGACTCTCCTTATTCTTAGCGAAATCTGAAAAATAGTATATTGCTTCCAAATAAAAATCACGAATTAGCTTGTCAAATCCCACTTCAACGTCTCCAAAGCCATCTTCGACAATTTGCAAATTACCACAATAAGAATAATTAAATTTCATTGAATTTTTGAAACTTTTATTGAAATATATACAATTGATCATTACATTATTATCTTTGATGATTATTGGCATATATGCTTCGGTATCATATTCTGATGATGTGATAGTATAATAGAATATTGGTATATGTTTATCATTCCATTGCGTAAACGTGCTATATCTATAACCTCCCAATCCAATAACATTTTTATATGTTTTATTAAAATTTTTGCCATGTATTTCTAAAATTCCGGGTGTAAGAAAAACGTCATCATCTTCATCTTTATCTTCACATAAATAAGAAGTGAATTTATAAGGTTGAGAGTTAATATTAAATTGATAATTTTTCACAAAGGTTTTATTGGTACAAGGCTCCTTGGCGTGACAAACCGTGCTGATGGTTATCAATAACAGTAATAAAAGAATTTTTTTCATATCAGAACTTCTCAACTAAATCGCGTTATCATCATCTTTAATCCGAAGATATTTCTTTCATAGGGAAAAACGCATTGCCTTTAATCCATTTAATTATTTTTCCGTGTTTTTTACTGTTATAACTTATTTTATACCAAGTAACTAAACTATTACCCTTATACAAAATCTCATCCAAAATTGTGACGGAGTCGTGTTGTACTAGGTACATATCTGTTGCTGAGCGATTACTTGGTTTATTATAGAGTTTTGTTTTTTCATTATATTGTATATAAGATGTAATGTTCCTTTTTATTGTCGATTTATTTAATAATGCCGATAAGGCCTTTTTATTATAAAACTTGATATTTCCTTTGGAATCGACAATATCCAAACCAATAAAGGCTTGTGAACCAGAACGGTCAACTATTCGTTGATAAACTTCATCTTCTGGCTTAAATCGATATTCTTTTTCCTTATTTACTATAACAATCGTATATTTATTCAACTCATAATCTTTTATCGATGAATAGCGGCGGTAAAAACTGATACCATCGATTTTACCAATAAAAACATCAAACTTTTTGTATTGTAGACTCTCCTTATTCTTAGCGAAATCTGAAAAATAGTATATTGCTTCCAAATAAAAATCACGAATTAGCTTGTCAAATCCCACTTCAACGTCTCCAAAGCCATCTTCGACAATTTGCAAATTACCACAATAAGAATAATTAAATTTCATTGAATTTTTGAAACTTTTATTGAAATATATACAATTGATCATTACATTATTATCTTTGATGATTATTGGCATATATGCTTCGGTATCATATTCTGATGATCTGATATAATAAACGAATACTGGTATATGTTTATCATTCCATTGCGTAAAAATAATGCCTCTATTACCGGCCAGTCCAATAACATTTTTAAATGTTTTATTAAAATTTTGGCCATGTATCTCTAAAATTCCGGGAGTAAGAAAAACGTCATCATCTTCATCTTCATCTTGACATAAGTAAGAAGTGAATTTATAAGGTTGAGTGTTAATATTAAATTGATAATTTTCCACAGAGGTTTTATTGGTACAAGGCTCCTTGGCGTGGCAAACCGTGCTGATTGTTATCAATAACAGTAATAAAAGAATTTTTTTCATATTAAAACGCCTCAATCAAATTTGATGTTTGCCTAAGTATTGCCTCAAAACATTTAGCATTTTGAGCAATATACTGAGCTCTATTTTGACCATTAATTACATATCTCGCGAGTTTATAATCAATCTTATCTTCATTAATATACTTTGATAATTTCTTTTTAGAAAAAATGCCATTTATTGAGCCCCAAATCAAAATTGGTACAGCATAATCAAGCTCAGCAGCTTTATCTGGTTGATTGATAAAATCAACATTCAAATATTCACTTGCTTCTTTGTAATTTGGTTTCCAAGTCATCTGTGCCAAACCTCTACCTCGATATTTTAAACCATCGCCCTCTACTGTATTACCATTATCCTTTGCAATTTTTCTGTTAACTTCCGTACTCGCTAATACAGGATCATACTCACGACCATCATTACGCTCTACCAATGAATCAAACTCCTTAGCATATGTAGTTTCCCAATGAGCGGTTGCTAACATATAAGATAGATAATAAAGATTCGGTGGATATTCGGCGTTTTTTCGAAAGAATAGATTTATTCGTTTAAGTACTCCTCGCAATATTTCTATTGATTCTTGATCATATTTAGGCTCCTTTATTATATCTTTTCCTGTGCTTGTATCTTTGGAGGCTTTTATAAGTTTATGATGCTCTAATTTATACATAGCAATAAAATTTTCGACATCAATCAAATCATTAGATATAACAATCCCTAACATTGCCAGCGGATGGATAGACCATACTTTGCCATCTGGATTAAGTTTGGCTTGACTTTTAACAACATCATTCCACCATAATAGTTTTTTAATCTTCTCTTTTTCTTTCTCCCATTTCATTACATCATTTTCTAGTGCGGTTAAATTTTCATAACTTTCCTTTTGCTTGTCATTAAGCTTTTGCTTTGGATTGTCTTTATAATCAGCAGGAAATGTACTAATAGTTTCTCTGTCTCTTTTGTTTTTATTCGCTTCAGTTAAATCTTCTGATTTACCAATTTTATCTAAATATTCATTTAATTTTGTTTCATCACCCGTTTGTAAATAATCCAATAATTTTTTATTACATTCATTCATTTCACTGTTTAATGCTTCCCATTTCGGCATTTTACCCTCTGCATTTATCTCACTATACCATTCACTTTCATAGTGAATCAGTAACCGCGTAAGCGCTGAGGATAAATGCGGTTTAATAACGAGTCCATTAAAGCTTTGGGTATCAATCTTTGCATATTTTTTTTGTTCAGTACTAAACTGTTTATCTAATATGGTTAAGGTCTCTTTTAAAATCGGTTTGTACGATTCAAGGGCGGCATCATCTCGCGCTAAGGATTTTTCTATCTCTAAATAGATTTCTTTTAGAGATGCCGTTTCTTTAATCTGCTTAAAGTCAAACCAATCCCAACTACTGTACTTTTTCACCTTTTGGTTATCTATGGCAACCCAACCTTTGATTGCTGCTTGCCCTTTTTTTGACCTCTCAATCCTGTACCAAGCCTTACCTTGTTCGTCTTCGGCTTGATTGTCTCTTGATTGAAATTGTTTATCACTCAATTTTAATAATAAAGGTATAGCAACACTACTGGTGCTACTCGACAAGTCGCTAAATTGCAGAGGGTGACTAGTCCAAGCCTCTGTTTTTTCATCCAAGCTTATTTCACTTTTTGACATTATATCTTTGTTGTTTTCAATCCATAATGTCTTTTTTTCCGTTTCGGAGGTGGTGATTTCGATTTGTAACCATTTAATATTTCGTCGTTTACTTAGGATTTTTAGTTTTGTATCTTTATAAGGTTTGCCTACGTTAGTATCTGCTTTTTTGGCTGCCACCAACAATTTTGCTTGCTCCGATATGGCTAACAAGGTTTTATCTTTATCAGCTATCTTACTGGCTTCGGCTTTAGTTTGCGCAATAAAGTTAGGCAAGTCATCACAGGTAAAACATTCAAGATGAAAATTTGGTCTAAATTCTGTTTCTTTCAAAGGACGAGTGAGTGGTAATAAATCTATATCGATAGGTTTTTCAGTATCCTTATCAATTTCTTTAATAATTGCCGTATCATGTAAATGGATATGCCCAACATGCCCAATCAAATCGCCAGCTTTTATTGGGAAAGGTTTATCTAATATCACAACTTCATTATATTTTTGGGGGCGGACATGTTTTTTTAGTCCATCAAATAAAACTTTATTTTTCCCTTCTGGCAAGGGTAGTGTTGGTTTCCCATTTCCAATAATTTCAATTAATTCAACTAAACTACCATTTTGGGTATTACCTGAAATTTTAATATCGGTGCCAACTGGTAGCATTGAGATGATTTTGTCATTTTCATCCTTTACCTGTAATCCTTTAGATTTTACGAGTGAAGTATCACCACTCTCTTTAACCTCAAATATTGGGTCATCTACCTTGTCGCCTGTATTAACCCATCCTAAAATATCCACAGTCTTTTTGTCATGTTGATACGGTATAGGCTCTAGTTGAGGTATCGTTGAATAGCCCTCCACTAAACTCGAAACTGCATACCACATTTTGTGACTTTTTCCTTCTCGATTAATATCAAGATTTAATTTAAGCTTTGTTCCAGTTTGTAATACAGCTAATCTATTTAGATTGTTTTGAGGGTCGGGCTCTTTTCGACAATTTAATCCTTTAATATATTGTAGATTTTTATCCTTCACTTGATAAATATCTTGCTGCCAAAATGCTGGTACCGGCTCTTTAGAATTTTTTTCATAAAAAGCCTTATCTGCCAGATGCATATAAAGGCTATAAAAATAGAGACGATGTGGTGGCTGTTTTTGTTTTTCAGTTTTAGTTGAATTTGTCTCTTCTTCAACTCGCTCCATTTCAAGTAAATGACGCACCAGAACAAAGCCTGTTGAGAAAAATCCGACTCTATCACCATAATCTAGTTTTTGATAATTATCGTTACAACGATAAGCAATCACTTCACCATCTGCAATACAATATACTTTACTATTTATTTCTCTTGGTTTTTCAACACCTAATTTATTAAGCACATTTTCTTCAAAATGAATACCTTGATGTATAAATTTGTTAACACTTATTGGATAAAAACCAGTTGATGCTGACAACAATGCTTCATTATACTCATCTATACTTTTTATAGTTATTGGATATCTCCATCCTGTTACTGCTGACAATGTCATTTTTTAACTCCTTAACCTGAAAAATTACTATGCTTACTTTTTTTAAAACGCTTAAGGGAGACATCTAGTTCATTTTTTGAAAAATTATGCTTTTTATTATCTAATGTTTTCGGTCCCATTTTTTGCATAGCATTACTTTTTATATAAACATTATCAGCCGTTCCCAGTTCAATCCCCGCACTACTGAGTTTGATGTATGAACCTCCGCACATTAACGTCAAATCTTCGCATGCGCTTACTCTCAGTTCACCATCGACACTGTCTATTTTAATATCTTGCTTGGCAGCCATATTCAGGTTGGCATTTTGTGCCTGCACCTCAACATCACCTTGGTTGGCAAAGACTTTCATTCCTGATTTATGGGCAAATAGACCGATGGATACACCGGATGAGATGGTAATGTTTTTTAACGCATTAATGTCAGTTTGATTTTCACTGGTCACCGATACACTGTTTGACGTTGACAGTTGGATGTTTTCCGGGCTGGTTAAAGCGATGCCTTCTTGTGCATAAGCAAGAATGCCACTTTGGGCTAACTGGGTTAATGTTGTTTTAAGTTGTTCTTGACTGTCAGTATCCGCACCATGGGCTTCAGAGACAGTTGCTGCATTTTGCAGTGCTTTGGCAATGGATAACGCATTTTCAAGCTGAGTAATGGCTCCTTGCATATCCAGTTGTTTACCCTGTGCCTTAGGCTCGGTCTGACTGGTCAGGTATAAACCTTTATTGGCAGCAATCGCTCCCCACTCATCGGTGCGCAGTTCAAATCCCTCACCACGCTGCTCTTTGTTTTGGTCAACTAAATGCCCGATGTTAAGCTGGGTTTTACCGTATTCGGTCGCTAACTTAATGTGCTCTTGTCCGCGCTTATCATCCATCCGCAGTTTGTTGTTAG
>CAMLMY010000006.1 GCA_946481345.1 uncultured Gilliamella sp.
TTTCTTCTTTTTAAAGAGCTGACAGCTTTTTAATTTACTTCACAATTTCTTGTTTTAGTTTGCTGTCTCAAGGGTTGCGTATGTTACGCATTTCACTTGCCTACGTCAACCCCTATTTTACAAAATTTGCTTTTTTTTCTTCAACCGATTGCTTTTTAATCAAAAAGGCTATTTAAAAGGTTATTTTTAGCTGTTTAATAGCATTAACAGCTTTTTCAACCGCTTTTTCTACAGTTGGCGCTTTAGCTAATGCAACACCCATTCTTCTTATACCTTTTACTTCAGGTTTACCAAATAAACGTAGATCAGTGTCTGCTTCACTTAATACTTTATCTAAATTCGAGAATGTAACTGTGTCAGAATCACCATTTGCAATTAATACTGCTGATGCACTAGCACCATATTGTTCTATTAAAGGTATTGGTAACCCTAAAATTGCTCTAGCATGTAATGCAAACTCAGAAAGATTTTGCGATATTAATGTTACCATGCCGGTATCATGCGGTCGAGGAGATACTTCGCTAAACCAGACTTGATCACCTTTTACAAACAATTCAACGCCAAATAATCCATAACCACCTAAAGCTTCAGTTATTTTGGTAGCAATATCTTTCGCTAAAGATAATGCATTTGCCGACATCGGCTGAGGTTGCCATGATTCTCGATAATCACCATTTTCTTGTCGATGACCAATAGGCTGACAATATGAAACACCATTAATATGTCTAACGGTTAATAACGTTATTTCATAATCGAAGTCAACAAATCCTTCAATAATAACTTTACCACTTCCGGCACGACCGCCTTCTTGAGCATATTTCCATGAAGATTCAATATCAGCGTCACTTCTTAATAAAGATTGTCCTTTACCAGAAGAACTCATAACCGGTTTAACTAAGCAAGGAAAACCAATTTCTTTAACCGCAAGTTTATATTCACTTTCAGTTGCAGCAAAACGATATGGAGAGGTTGGTAATTTAAGTTCTTCAGCAGCAAGACGACGAATACCTTCACGATTCATCGTTAATTGCGTCGCTTTAGCAGTAGGGATTACAGTAAAACCTTCTTTTTCTAATTCTACTAAGGTGTCAGTAGCAATTGCTTCTATTTCAGGAACAATATAATCAGGCTTTTCTGCTTCAATTATTTTTCTTAACTCATTGCCATCTAGCATGTTGATAATATGATAACGATGGGCTACTTGCATAGCGGGGGCATTGGCATAACGATCAACTGCAATAACTTCGCAGCCAAAACGTTGTAATTCAATAACAACTTCTTTGGCTAATTCACCGGCACCACAAAGTAATACTTTGGTAGCACTTGATGAGAGTGGTGTCCCTATTTTTGCCATAGTATCCTCTTAGAGATTTAATGATTATACTTTATTAACAAGCAAAAAATAAAAAATCGGGATAATTACCCCGATTTTCTGTATGCAAAATTAGACTGAATATGGATCACGTAAGATCATGGTTTCACTTCGATCCGGTCCAGTTGATATAATGTCAATTGGTGTTTCAGTTAATTCTTCAATTCGCTTAATATAGGCTTTAGCTGCTGCCGGTAATGCGTCATAACTTTTGACACCAAAAGTTGACTCACTCCAACCAGGCATAGATTCATATACTGGTTTGACTAAACTCCAATCTTCAGCCGCCGCTGGTGCATTTTGGATAACATCACCATTCGGTAATTGATAACCAACACAGATTTTGACTTCTTTAAGTCCATCTAAAACATCTAGCTTAGTTAAACAAAAACCTGAGACAGAGTTAAGTTGCACTGCTTTACGTACCGCAACAGCATCAAGCCAACCGGTACGACGACGACGACCGGTAGTTGCACCAAATTCGTTACCTTGCTTACAGAGATATTCACCAACATCATCAAACAATTCTGTAGGAAAAGGGCCAGCTCCTACACGGGTAGAATAAGCTTTAACGATTCCTAATACATAACCAACATAACGAGGACCAAATCCTGATCCTGTTGCTACGCCACCGGCAGTAGTATTTGAAGAAGTCACATAAGGATAGGTACCATGATCGATATCGAGTAAAGTACCTTGCGCACCTTCAAACATAATTCTGTCGCCATTTTTGCGTGCATTTTCAAGTAGTGCTGGAATATCTGCAATCATTGCCACTAAAATATCAGCAATCGCTAATGTGTCATCAAGCACTTTCTGATAATCAACAGCTTCTGATTGATAGTAATTGACTAAATGGAAATTATGATATTCCATAACTTCTTTTAATTTTTCAGCAAATGCCTGACGGTCACGTAAATCACCAACACGCAATCCTCGACGAGCAACTTTATCTTCATATGCAGGGCCAATACCGCGACCAGTCGTACCAATCGCATTTTTACCTCGGGCTTTTTCTCGTGCTTGGTCTAATGCAATATGATAAGGCAAAATCAACGGACATGATTCTGAAATAAGTAGCCTTTCTTTCACCGGAATACCGTTATCTTCAAGCTCTTTCATCTCTTTCATAAGTGCATCAGGGCAGAGTACAACACCATTAGCAATAATACTTATGACATCATTACGTAAAATACCTGATGGTATTAAATGTAATACTGTTTTTTCACCATTAATAACTAAAGTATGACCGGCATTATGTCCGCCTTGATAACGTACTACATATTTGGCTTTTTCTGTGAGTAAATCAACAACTTTACCTTTGCCTTCATCACCCCATTGTGTACCTAGCACAACAACATTATTACTCATAGTTTATTTACTCATTGTATTATTTGTTAGACTTTAATTTCATGTATTGGAAAAATTCACTATCAGGGCTAATGACCATAACATCATTACCTGTAAAGCTTTGTTCATAAGCTTTTAAACTACGAATAAAGCTAAAAAACTCAATATCTTTACCAAAAGCGTCAGCATAAAGTTTAGCTGCATTAGCATCACCTTCACCGCGAATTGAGCGAGATTGACGTTCGGCTTCTGATATAATTTTGGTTTTTTCAAATGTAGCTTCAGCTCTTATTTCTTCAGCTTGTTTGATACCATCATAACGTTTGTCACGAGCAATAACTTCACGTTCAGCTCTCATGTTAGCATAAATCGATTCAGAGACTTCAGCAGGGAAGTTAATTTGTTTAATTCGAACGTCAATTACATCAACACCGAAAGCCCTTAAACTGGTTTTACTGTTTTCAGGATCTTTTTTCGCGTCAGTAACTAATTTATCAATCGGTAAATTTTCTTCACCATCTTGTGATGAACCATTTAACGAATCTTTAACTCGCGCCATTAATGAATTTCTTGATTTGGTATCGGCATTAGAATCATTAATGATATCTCGATTACTTAATTTACCAATCTCAGAACGTAAACGACCATTTAACCGAGCCAAAATTAAGTCGTTAACATCGTTACCACCAGCAATAGTTTCATAATAACGGTTAAAATCAACAATTTTCCATTGCACAAAATAGTCCACAATTAGTTCTTTCTTTTGTACATTAAAAAAACGTTGTTCATTATTATTATTTGAACTATTGGTAGTTTGGATTTTAGCATCAATCGTTTTAACGCTATCGATTAGAGGCATTTTAAAATGTAATCCAGGTTCAGATAAACCAATAATTTTATTAAAACGTAAAACGACACCACGAGTACCCTCTTCTATCACATAGATACTTGAAAAAAGTACGCCAATTAAAATTAAAACTATAGGAATCAATAATTTTCGCATATTCTTTTTTCTCCTTATCGACCCATAGTCCGTCTAGTGCGATTATTAGAATTATTATTAGTCGTTGAGCTATGATTTTGCACATCAATACTATTTTGTTGAGCACTTTCTGCATCCAAAGGATTTGGCAGATTAATATTATAATCACTGTCTGAATTTGCTGTGATTGATTCAGATGATTGCTCATTTTTATTTTTTAATAATTGTTCTAACGGTAGTACTAATAAATTACCACTCTTATCATTAACAATAACTTTCTGCGTTTTAGCTAATATTTTTTCCATCGTTTCAATATATAAACGATCTTTAGTAATTTCGGGCGCAGCTTTATATTGTGGTAATAATTTTTCAAACCGAGCAACATCACCAATTGCTTCTAATTCTACTTTTACTTTATAAGCATTTGCATCGGCCAAAATGGTCGCCGAACGACCTTCTGCTTGCTGAACTAATTGAACTTTATCAGCTTTAGCTTGTTTTATTTCGCGTTCACTATCATTCTGAGCTCTAATTGCATCTGCATAAGCATCTTGCACTTCTACAGGTGGACGAGCAACTTGGAAGTTAAGATCGACAATAGTAATCCCCATATCATAATGAGAAATAACATTAATTAATTCATCTTTAGTACTATCTTCTAAATCTGAACGACCATCCGAAATGATAGCATCAATGTTAGAACTACCTACTGAAGTCCTAAGTGCACTATCCGCAGCTTGACGTAAACTATCTTCAACATTAGTCACATTAAATAAGTATTTAACTGGATCACTAATACGATATTGTACGTTCATTTCAACAAAGACTAAGTTTTCACCTTTTTCACTTGTTGTAATGATATCGCCATGCACATTGAAGTTATAAGTACCTTGCGTATCGACTTTATAAACTTTATCAATAAATGATGGATTCCAATTCAAACCAGGTTGAATAATTTCAGGTTGAACTTGCCCAAAACGAGTTATCACACCTCGTTGATTTTGTTTGATAGTATAAAAACCACTTACCGCCCAAATTAGGATAAGAACAACTATCACTGCCAAAATAATTTTCGAACTATTCATTGATAGCTTAATATCAGAAGGTCCTCGATTATTACCTGAACTCCCTTTTTTAAAGAGATCTTTGAGTTGGTTAAATATCCCTCCAGTTGAATTGGAAGGTTTCTTATTATTTCCCCATGGGTCGTTATCTTGTCCGTTATTGCCGGGCTGATTCCACGCCATATTTTATATGCTCCATTTAACAATTAGTTGTTATTTTGCGTATTGATTAAGTATAACAGATCTGGCTCTTGTTTACAGAGGCGATTCCATTCAATTAAAGGCATTCTTATATTTAGCAGAAAACTACCGTCATCATTGATGACTTCATGTTCTACCGCATTTAATTTATATAAACGGCTTCTAAGTTTTGCTAGATGGATAGGCAAGTTTAATTGACAAACTTGAATCTTACCGGCAAGCCTTTCTTTTAATGCAGTAAATAAGAGATCTAATCCTAAACTATTTTGTGCTGAAATCCAAACTCGAATTGGCACGCCATTTTCATCACGATCAATACTTGGTTGCTTACCTTCCATTAAATCAATTTTATTCATTACCAACAAAGTAGGAATATCATGGGCATCAATTTCAAGTAAAACTTCATCAACAGCTTGAATGTTATCTAATAAATTAGGATCAGCAGCATCAACGACATGTAATAGCAGTGATGCTTCTTGTGTTTCAAGTAAAGTCGCTTTAAAAGCAGCAACCAGATCATGGGGTAAATGACGAATAAATCCAACCGTATCAGCTAAAACTACTTCGCCAACATCATCAACTATAATGCGTCTTAAGGTTGGATCCAGCGTAGCAAATAATTGATCGGCAGCATAAACATCAGCGTTAGTTAGTGCATTAAATAGTGTTGATTTGCCAGCATTGGTATAACCAACTAGTGATACTGTTGATAAATCTGCTTTTTGTCTAGATTGACGATTTTGATTGCGTTGTTTTTCAACTTTCGCAAGTCTTGATAAGATTAACTGAATACGATGACGAATTAATCGTCTATCGGTTTCTAGCTGAGTTTCCCCAGGACCTCGTAAGCCTATACCACCTTTTTGACGTTCTAAGTGAGTCCAACCTCGAACTAAACGTGTTGACAGATATTGTAATTGCGCTAATTCAACTTGCAATTTACCTTCATGGGTTCGAGCTCGTTGGGCAAAAATATCCAGAATCAATCCTGTTCTATCCACTACACGACATTCACATAGTTGTTCTAAGTTTCGTTCTTGAGTTGGGGTTAAGGTATGATTGACTAGAATAACTGAGGCATTCAGCTCTTTTACTTTATCGGCGATTTCTAACGCTTTTCCTTCACCAATAAAATATTTAGCTTGCGGAGACTTTCTTGAGGTTGTCACAATATCGAGAATTTCAATTTGAGCTGAAGAAACTAACACTTCAAACTCTTTTAAATCCTCGATATCGCTTTCTTGAGGGAAGAATACATGGACTAATAAAGCGGACTCGCCGCCTTTATATCGCTCAAACAATCACATTCTCCACTCAAATAATTAGCTTTCGCTTTCCTCTTCAGGTTGAGACACCAAACCAGAAATAGGTCTTGAAGGAACAACTGTAGAGATTGCGTGTTTGTATACCATTTGACTAACAGTATTTTTTAATAAAATAACAAACTGATCAAATGATTCAATTTGTCCTTGTAATTTAATACCGTTAACAAGATAAATTGATACTGGAATATGCTCGCGACGAAGCAAATTCAAATAAGGATCTTGTAATGACTGCCCTTTTGACATGAGTTTATCCTTTAAGATGAAATAAAAATATAAAGATAAAGATAAAATAAATTTACAATCAAAATGATGATCTATCCGATTGCAACATAACATACTTATGTAGTAAGTATCAAAATAACATAAAAAACCCAGCTCTTAAACTAATCAACTGCAATTTATGCACAAATAACTAAAAATTTAATAAATTAACGAAATTTATACAAAAAAATACGCATGATAGATATCATAAATTTAGAAAGGCTTTCGAAATGAAAAATTTCTGTTTAGTATTATAATCAATAGAAAAAACACTAATACCTATCGCTGCAATTTATAATTTAAAAAATATGCTTAAAAACGGTATCTTTGTTATCTTGATTTAACCATGTTATCGGTTGTTTCCAACCTCTAAGCCAAGTAATTTGCCGTTTCGCTAATTGACGAGTAGCACAAATACCCTTGAATACCATCTCATCATAACTGATATCACCATTAAGATATTCCCACATTTGACGATAGCCAACACAACGGATAGAAGGTAGATTGGTATGCAGATCAGATCGCAGCATAAGTGTTTTTACTTCATCTTCAAAGCCTTGATCTAGCATTTGTAAAAAACGCTGCTCAATACGCTGGTGCAACTCAGCTCTATCTTCCGGCATAATAGCTAGCTGCATGATGTCATAAGGTAATGCTTCGCCACTTTCTTGAGTAAGCTCGGTTAAACTTTTACCAGAAATGAGATAAACCTCTAATGCGCGATTAAGCCGTTGCGGATCATTCGGATGAATTCGCTGAGCTGACACAGGATCAACCTTCTTTAACTCCTCATGAATCGCTTGCCAACCTAATTTATTGGCTTTTTCTTCAATTTGCTGCCGTATATCACTATCCGCAGCAGGAAGAGGTGAAAGTCCTTCAATTAAAGCTTTAAAATACAGCATTGTTCCGCCAACTAGTAATGGTGTTCGACCATTACTTAACGATTTTTCAATTTCTTCAATCGCATCATGCCGAAAATTAGCTGCCGAGTAACTTTCAGCAGGATCACAGATATCAATCAGTTTATGTGGATATTCTTGCTGCTCTTGTTTAGTGGGTTTCGCACTGCCGATATCCATACCGCGATAAATAAGTGCCGAATCAACACTAATAATATCAATCGGATACTTGTTATAAAGTTCCATGGCAAAAGCCGTCTTGCCGGATGCAGTAGGCCCCATTAATGAAATAATTTTTGCTTTATTCATGATAAAATTGATTGTGATAAAGATTGAAGATCAATCGGATATAAAAATGTATCTTGCTGTAATAAATTAATATCTATCTGTTCTAGTTGTGCTAATAACTGAATAACTTTCGTTACGCTCCAACTCTCCGCATAATTATCACTACTATTTTCTGCCAACCACATCGCAATTTGCGTAGGATCGATAACAGCCGATTGATCAGATAAAAGAAAAGCAATTAAACTTGGTAATAATTGTTGCCAATTAGTAGTTCGTAACATTTTCGGCACATTATGCAAATGTAATTTAGCTTTATCAATATAAAAATCAAATCCTAAAAAAATTAATTGCGGACGATAATCACTTAATACCTGTTGTTCTTTTTGATTGACCAAAATTGTTAGTGGAATCAGTAATTTTTCTGACTCTTGAGTTAATAATTTTATTGCTTTTACTTTTTGCTGAGCAATATTTAACTTCATAAGCATAAATGTTTGCTGACTATCTTGTAATTTTTCAAGTAAAGCAATATCAGGTTGAATAACGGTTAATACTCGACCAAACTGTACTAATGAAGAACTATCAAGCTGCTGTTGCAGTGATTGTAATGGTACATTTCGTTTAGGAAACAGCGTCTCAATAACCGCTTGTTGCGGTGCAGTTATTGAACCATTATCACCGGCTAATGGCAATTGATTAGACTGCGTCTTTTCAATTTCAAAGCTTGCTTTAGTATCGATTAACTGACCATAAATTACATTTTCTTTAACATGATTAATCGGTTTTTTGGGTAATATGTTAGTCGCAGAATAGCCTTTAGGCTCCGTAGCTATTTTTTGATTAAAAATATTTTCACCAGCAGCTTGTCGATTTGGTGTTATTACCACTTTTTCATCATCGGTAAGCTGTTGGTTTGATTCGAGAGCCATAACAATAGCTTGATAAACAAAATCATGTACTAATCTTGCTTCATGAAAACGCACTTCGTGTTTAGCTGGATGAACATTAACATCAACCTGTTTGGGATCGATTTGTAGAAAAACCACATAACTTTGTTGTTCATTAGTTCGACTAATATAAGCTTGGCGCAGCGCATGATTAATTAATTTATCTTTTATTACTCGACCATTAACATAAAAATATTGCAGATCACTAATTTCATTACTTGCTACCCACCCTTGAATTAATAAATCATCATGTTGCCAATCTAATTTTACTGCTTTTTGTACAAATGTACGTCCACAAACTAATTCAACGCGTTTTTCAAGTGCAGATGCTCGATACTGTTTAATTAGTTTTCCATTATGTTGCAGATTGAAAGTGACATCAGGCCGAGCCAGAGCTATACGCCTAACAAATTCTTCAATATGCATAAATTCAGTTTTTTCGGTCTTTAGAAAACGACGCCGAGCAGGGGTGTTATAAAATAAGTCCAGAACTTCAACCGAAGTACCAACAGGATGTGCCGCAGGTTTAATGGTTGGTTTCATATCTCGACCTTCAGCATAAACTTGCCATGCCTCAGATTGATCGGCAGTACGTGACGTTAAAGTTAACCTAGCAACAGAACTAATACTGGCTAGCGCTTCACCACGAAAACCTAGGCTCATTATGGTATCTAAATCATCCAACGAGCTAATTTTACTAGTCGCATGGCGTGCTAAAGCTAATGCTAATTCGCTTTTAGCAATACCACCACCATTATCACGGATGCGAATTAATTTACTACCGCCTTGTTCAATATCGATATCAATTTGCGTACTACCTGCATCAAGGCTGTTTTCAACTAACTCTTTAATTACCGATACAGGTCGTTCTACCACTTCACCAGCAGCAATTTGATTCGCTAGTTGAGGTGATAGAATTTGAATTGCCATTAATGCTGTTCTCCAAAATTAGGATTTTTTTTGACATAATTTTTTATGCCTTGATAAATCAGTTTAGCGATCTTGTCTTGATGAGCATTACTAGCCAACAAACTTTCTTCAGCTTGATTAGTAATAAATCCAACCTCAATCAATATTGAAGGGATATCAGGTGAACGTAATACGCCTAAACTAGCATGTTCAGGTACACCTTTATGCAATTTAATAACACCTTTCATCTCTTTTAAAACCTGAGTAGCAAGTTCATAACCAACACGCTGCGAATAAGAGAATTGTAAATCGAGTACTGCTTGGCTTAAATTTTGGTCGTGATCATCACTTAATGCATCACCAGCGCCACCTAATAACTGTGACTGTTTTTCATCTTGTTCCAACCAACGACCCAATTCAGTATCAGCTCGTTTGGTAGATAATACCCAAATTGATGCACCAGAAGCATTACGATTCGGTGCGGCATCAGCATGGATAGAAATTAGCAAGTTCGCTTTATTTTTACGCGCAATATCAGAACGCTGAGGGACTGAAATAAAATTGTCGGTATTACGGGTTAATACCCCTTTAAAATTAGGATCTTTATTTAATAAATTAGTTAATTTTTTAGCTATCGATAAAGTTACATTTTTTTCATATAACTTATTCTTACCAACAGCACCAGAATCCTTACCACCATGTCCAGCATCGACGGCAATAACAACTTTTGCAGCATAAGCTGAACTACATAGTAGTAATAATATAAAAAAAGTTAATATTTTCTTCATTGTTTTTTCACTAATTTTTATAGTAATGGGTTGATAATAGCTCGACCTTTTTCACTATTAGCTTGCACACAAACCGTACGTTCAAGCGCTAAATATGCCAAATGAATTTCAATATCGGCAGCAGGTAACATACCTCTTGCCTGCATAGGCCATTCAATTAAACAAATAGATCTTGAGGAAAAATATTCGCGAATGCCCATAAACTCTAACTCTTCTGGATCACCAAGGCGATATAAGTCAAAATGATAAACTGAAAATGTATCAAATTGATAAGGTTCAACTAATGTATAAGTTGGACTTTTAACATTACCTTGATGACCTAATTGTTGCAAAAAACCACGACTAAAAGTGGTTTTACCAGCGCCAAGATCACCAATCAGATAAATGACAATTGTACTATCATGATTAGATAAATAATTTAAACACTGTTTTGCCAACTGTTTACCAAACAATATTGTCTCTTGCTCGTTAGCTAAAATAATGGGTTTCATAACGAATTCTTTGCTCAATAAATAGCCCTTATTATATACTAATAACCATTAAAGATGTACCAACTAAGATTAAGTTGAATTTTTACCAAAAAAATTTTGAGGAACGGGGTTTTTTGAGGGTAAATTTAACGCTAAAAGAGGAAAAATGTTACATACCATTGCAACACCGAACCAATCAACAATCGATACAACGTTAATTTCAGCGCAAGATGCCGTACTATTTTGGCAAAATGGTGTAATTATGTGTTGTCAAGATAACTCTACATTAAATGCTATTTTGCAAAACACCCATCATTGTTATGTACTTGATAACGACATTAATGCTCGAGGCTTAGGCGACTTAATCGATTCACGAGTTAAAATTATCAACCTGCAACAGGTTATTGATTTAACAGTTAACTATTTTCCGCAAATGAATTGGGAATAATTTTGCTATTTTCGATAAATGCTAATTTATCTATCACAGCAAATAAGCGATATTCATTGTAATAACATTATTAATTCTTTTGTTGCCAATTTGCAAATAGTCTTACCTCAGTTTAATATAAATTTTAATGATATTGGGTAAACATAAAAATTTGATGGCAAACTTATTAACTCTACTAGAAATTAATCAACTGTTACAAAAAGGTGAAGTTGTTGCTTATCCAACTGAAGCCGTTTTTGGTTTAGGTTGTGATCCTGACAGTGAATCAGCAGTGTATAAACTGTTAAATCTAAAACAACGTTCAGTTGATAAAGGATTGATTTTAATTGCCAGTCATTATCAACAACTGATCCCTTATATTGATCAATCGGCAGTAACGAAAGAACAAATACAAATGGCGTTTAACAGTTGGCCGGGACCAAATACTTGGATTTTTCCCAAGAATGCTAACACTCCTGATTTTTTAAGTGGAAAATATCAGTCCATTGCTGTTCGTGTTACCGATCATCCTTTAGTTTGTAAATTGTGTGATTTATTTGCTAAGCCATTAGTTTCAACCAGTGCCAATCTTTCTGGCCATCCAGCTTGTAAAACAGCGTTAGAAGTGGCGAACCAATTCGGTAATAATTTCCCCATTTTAGCTGGTCAAACAGGCAATCGTTCACAACCATCAATCATTCGCGATGTGCAAACTGGCACTATCATTCGGCAGGGGTAATATTATGCAAAATTTATATATTGGTGTCATGTCGGGTACCAGTATGGATGGAGTAGATATCGCATTAGTTGATATCAGCAATGGAAAAATTACCGCTATTGCTAGTGATTGCTATCCAATGCCAAACGAAATTAAAACTCGATTATTAACGCTTTGTAATAGTAAACAAACAACATTACAAGATTTAGGCGAACTTGATCATCAACTTGGCATAATTTACGCTAAAAGTATTAATCAATTTTTAAAACAAAATAATATTGATAACAAACAAGTTAAAGCGATTGGCTGTCATGGACAGACTATTTATCATTCGCCGAATGGTGATAATCCATTTACCATGCAAATAGGTGATGCCAATATCATCGCCGCCCAAACAGGCATTACAACTATTGCAGATTTTCGTCGTAAAGATATGGCTTATGGAGGTCAAGGTGCGCCATTAGTTCCTGCTTTTCATAAAGCAATATTTTTAAACTCGGCAATTAACTGTGTAGTCTTAAATATTGGCGGTATCAGTAATATTTCTGTGTTAATACCTGACCAACCAGTAATTGGCTACGATACCGGCCCTGGTAATGTATTACTTGATGGCTGGATAAATAAAAGCCTCGGAACAAGCTATGATAAAGATGGTTTATGGGCAAAATCAGGTAAAGTAAATCAAAACTTATTAAGTGCGTTATGTAATGAAGATTATTTCCAATTACCAGCGCCAAAAAGTACTGGCAGAGAATTATTTAATTTAGCTTGGCTGATGCAAAAATTAACTGACTTTGCTTTAAATGGCCAAGATATTCAAGCGACATTGGTTGAATTTACCGCCATTACAATTGCCAATGAAATTGATAAATTACCGATAAAAAATAACTTGCCATGCCAGTTATTAGTCTGTGGTGGTGGCGCCAAAAATCCACTTATTATGCAACAATTATCAGCATTACTACCGAAATGGCAAGTTTCTGCTACAGATAAAAAAGGAGTAAACAGTGATGATATGGAAGCGATCGCTTTTGCTTGGCTTGCTTATTGTAGAATGAATAATATTCCTTCTAATATTCCAGAAGTTACTGGAGCAAGCCAATCTGTATGTTTAGGGGTTATTTATCAATAACCACCTTTAGTCCGTTGATTTTGATTGCTTAACATAACCAATTAATTCAGATATTTTAGCTGCACATTGGCTAATTTCACTGACTAAATTAGCTTCATCTTCAGCTGTACTACATCTAAAGATAGAAGTTGATAAACTTAAAGCAGCAATAATATTACCTAAACGATTGTAAATTGGTACAGCAAAGCAACGTAAACCTAGTTCAGACTCTTCATCATCTTTACCATAACCAACACGTTTTACTTCATCAAGTTCAGCTAAAAATGCGTCTTTATTAGTAATGGTGTTAGCTGTATATTGAACAAAATCGATGTTGTTTATTAAGCTTTTTTTGCTTTCATCATCTAACCATGCCAATAAAACTTTACCTAGACCGCTAGCATGAACCGTCGCTTGATTACCTATTTTAGATGTCAAACAAAGACTATATTGTTCTGATGCCACTTTATTAATATAGATAATTTGATCACCTTCACGAACAGCTAAATGGATTGTTTCTTTCGTTTTGTCCCTTAGCTTTCTCATTTCTAAATCAGCAATAGCCAAAAAGTTTTGGTGATAAAGCACTCGATTACCTAAATCAAGTAATTTTAAATTAAGAGAATATTTATCTGAATCTTCTTCTTGATTAACATAACCTAATGATTTCATGGTTTGTAAAAATCGATAAGCTGTGCTTTTTGGCATCATTACTTTTTGCGATAATTCTGATATAGCAATGTCTTTAGATTCAGATAAAGCTTCTAAAATTCCGAAAACTTTTAAAACCGAAGCAACCGATTCTGGTGAGCTATCATTCATGATTAGCACATCTCCTTACTAAAAAATAGTCATTATTCTATTATTTAATGATCAATTAGAACAACACAAAATTATCGAAAGTATATCATAATTAATAATGACTAGTTACTAGCTATTTTATAAAAAGTCCAATCTCTGCGGAGTAAACATATCAAGTAGCACACCAGCTTGTTTACAAATACAACCATGTTCAATATTTGGTTTTTTATACAAAGTATCACCAGCACGAACAATTTTGGTCTCAGTGCCAATAGTAAATTCAAATTCACCCGATAAAACATAAGTTAATTGTTCATGTGGGTGATGATGCATGGCTCCAATAGCGCCAGTTTCAAAATGAACTTCAACAGCCATCATATTACCATCATGAGCTAAAACTTTACGTTTAACACCATTTCCTAAATCAATTAATTCAATATCTGAATTAAAACAAAACATCGCATTACTCCTAAATTTATAAAATAAACAGAGATAATAAAAACTTCCCTTTAATTTATTATCTCTTAAATCAATTAATTTTCAATGTTATGGCATTAAGGTTGTTTACCAATATAGGCTAAGATACCACCATCAACATAAAGAATATGACCATTTACAAAGTTTGAAGCTTCCGATGCTAAAAATACTGCTGCACCCGCTAAATCATCTGGAGTTCCCCAGCGTCCAGCTGGTGTTTTAGCAATAATAAACTGATCAAAAGGATGACGAGAACCATCAGCCTGTTTTTCGCGTAATGGTGCCGTTTGTGGAGTTGCAATATAACCAGGACCAATACCATTACATTGAATATTGGCATGACCAAATTCAGAACAAATATTTTTAGTTAACATTTTTAAGCCGCCCTTAGCTGATGCATAACCAACAACGGTTTCACGGCCAAGCTCACTCATCATTGAGCAGATGTTAATAATTTTACCACTGCCTTTTTTGATCATGGAAGGAAGCACTGCTTTTGCCATAATGAATTGACCTGTAAGATCAATATCGATAATTTTTCGATAATCGGCAGCACTTGTTTCAAGCATTGATTTGCGTTGAATAATGCCGGCATTATTCACTAAAATATCAATCACACCATGTTCTTTTTCAATTTGCGCAATTGATTTTTCAACCGCAGCTTCATCGGTTATATCAAATAAATAGCCATGTGCATCAATGCCTGCTTCTTTATAAGCTTCAAGACCTTTTTGTAAATTTTCAGGTACCACATCATTAAATACGATTTTCGCTCCGGCACCAGCTAATGATTTTGCTATTTCAAAACCGATACCATAAGAAGCGCCGGTAACCAGCGCTATTTTATTATTGAGTGAAAATTTATTTAAAATCGACATAATTATATTCTCCGTTATAGTTGTGACAGACAAAATCGCTCTATCACATTTCTTCTAATATGTTAGCTGGCACTTTGGTTAAATAAAGTGCAGGTTCATCTTGTGCATCACAAGAATATAAAACGTATTTATTATCAGGTGAAAACGATGGATGAGGGTGAGTAACTTGACGGTCACCATCTAAAACTCGCCATGTACTATTATGTTTAACGAGTTTATGTGCTGTTTTGGTTTTAGGCGCTAAAATATAAAGCCATGGATCATTTTCAATTTTATAACCACTAGTATCAATAACATCAACAGGGCTTCCTGTTCCATCACCGATATAAAGCGTGCCATCAAAATTGCTCATTAAATGTGAACAGGCAGGCATTTCCATAATCTCTTTATCTTCATTGGTTACTGGGTTATAAAGACGAATATAGCGCTCTTGTTGTCCTTTCATATAAGATACATAAGCTAATCCTGAACCATCTGGTACCCAAAACTCATGCGTACAACTTTCACCAGGTAAATTATCATGAGCTTTTCGTTCATTTTTACCATCACGATCAACTAACCAAATTCGTGCATCAACTAAATCATGCGGCCCTTCATGACAAAATGCGATAGTTTTATCATCAAAAGGTCTAAAGATTGGATGGCCCAACCATACATTTTGATCAATAACCGTTTTAGCAACACCAGTTTCAATATCAATTTTGATTAAACGGCAGTGTGGGTTTTTATCGTAAAACGCTTTAAATATTGTCCAGTCAGTGAGTGGTGTCCAATCTTTTTTATCAATTTCAATGCCAACAATTTCATTACAATCGCTATTAGCAACCCATGTACCATAACCAACCCATTCATCGGGTACTGTATAAACATTTTTTTCTTCTAAAGTTTCAAGATTGACTTGTTGTAAGTTACGTTCATTTTTGACATAGTATAAAAATTTATCATCTGGTGATAAAAAACCACCAAAGGTATTATCGCCAGGTCCTTCAGTAAGTTGTTTTGCTGTTTGATTTTCAATATCAAGCAAATAGTAGTTGCGATTAGAGTCAAATTCACCGGCAAAGAGTAACTTTTGACCATCATTGGTAAAGCATTTTTGATAAAAATAGTTACGATGGCATAAAACACCTTCTGGCGTTAACCGGATAATTTCATTTTTTGAATCTTCATCAGTAAATGATGAATATGATAGCTTTACGATATTTCCCTTAGCCATATAAACTCCCTGAATATAAGTATAATAAAAAGTTCAAAATATTATGATTTGTTAAATATAGTAATATAAAAACTATGATGGTTTTGTGACTTTCATCACATTGCAATAAATTTATTAAAACATCGTTTTATTTTAGTTAAAAAAATTGATATATTTTTTTGCGAGCTTATAATTAAAGCGTAAGTACTAATAACAAATGACAAAATTGTTAGATGGTTTGTTATTATTTCAATGAAAATAGAGGGAAATCATGAAAATAGCACTAATGAACGAGTTTAGCCAAGCAGCTAAAAATCCAATTATTTTAAATGAATTAAAAAATGCAACTGAGAAATATGGACATACTGTTTTTAATGTTGGCATGGATGGCGACAATGATAAAAAATTAACTTATGTTCATTTAGGTATAATTAGCGCTATTTTATTAAACAGTAAAGCAGTTGATTTTGTTATCACCGGATGTGGCACAGGCCAAGGCGCATTAATGGCATTAAATGCATTTCCTGGTGTTAATTGTGGTTATTGTATCGAACCTACTGATGCTTATTTATTTGCACAAGTGAATAATGGTAATGCATTATCACTTGCTTTTGCTAAAGGCTTTGGTTGGGGTGCAGAACTTAATGCTCGTTATATTTTTGAAAAAGCATTTGATGGTGAAAAAGGTTTAGGTTATCCACCTGAACGCCGAGAATCTCAAAATGCTAATGCGGTAATTTTAAATGATATGAAAAATGCTGCAGGAAAAAGTTTAATCGAAGCATTGAAATCAATTGATCAATCATTACTTAAAGATGCAATCAAAGGCGAACGTTTCCAAAAATGTTTATTTGAAAACAGCCAAGATCCTGAAATAACAGCTTATATCAAAAGCCTATTAGCTTAATTGATATTAATTAATTAGTTACTACATCCTATAATGTCAGTGTCATTTCAACTCAATTGATGAAATGACACTTTTTTATTTCTACATTTCTTCATAACAATTAAATTAATATTTAAGCTAAGGTTAGCAATAAACTTAAATATCCTTATTAATAATAGCTTATTGAACAAGATTAAAAACTAACTGACGAATAGAAATAAGTAAAATTGAATTGATAATAAAAAGAATAAAAACGCTAAATCTGATTATTAGACTTAGCGTTCTTATAGATTGATAACTCTTTAATTATTTAGCTTTATTCTTTTCAATTAAGATTTTTAACTCTTTTGGTAAAACTATATTACCATTTTGATCACGAGTTATTTTAAAATCAACATTGTCTTTCCATAATTCACTGCTGGTCACAGATTTAAAATCTTTACTTTTAATCTGTGGTCCAAATGAATCTTTTATTGCGGCTTGCCAACTAATACAAAGTATTAATAAATTAGCTTAATAATACCACGAAGAATTCGAGCCATTGATTTCCAGTTATGTTCATATTGAAAGGTTGTTTGACTTGAACCAGCAAAAGAATAGATAGGAAAGGTGGATAGAAACATTAAAAGCGGTATTTTTTTTAATTTAAAATGACTCATTATTGTTTTCCTATTTTTAATATATTTTTTTGAAATACTGTTTTATATTTTTTATTATTTTTTTAATGTTTTCTGTTAATAAGATCACAATTTCAGAAAACAATTTCAGAAAAACAATAACTATATGATATATATCAATTTAATTTATAATAATATCAATATATTAACTTTTCAAATTAAATAAATTGTTACCAACGTCACATTTCTTAAAAAATTTTGAAATAAATTTGTATAAATTTAGTATTATTCTAATAATATTTTTAAAACGGTATTTCATAATTATTAAAGGAAATAAATTTATGGCTGACAATCAAAAGAAAATAACCACACTAACTCGATTTTCGTATGGTAGTGGTAATTTGATAGGAAGTGGGGCGCTAGCAATTAGTGCTGCTTGGTTACTATATTTTTATACAACATTCTGTGGTCTTTCTGCATTTCAAGCAACATTAATTTTTTCAATCGCTACTTATTTAGATGTCATTCTAAATCCATTAATGGGATTTATTACTGATAATTTTAACCACACAAAACTTGGCCGTCGATTTGGCCGTCGCCGATTTTTCATTTTATTTGCTGTTCCATGTATGATTATTTACCCATTACTTTGGGTTGATGGCATGAATTTTTGGTACTACTTAACTACCTATATTTTATTTGAATTCATCTATACCATGATTATGATTCCATATAATACTTTACCGGTAGAGATGACCAAAAACTTTGATCAAAGAACTTACTTAGCCGGTTCTAAAGCAATGTTTGGTAAAGTTGCTAATTTCTTAGCTGCAGCAATTCCAGGGGTATTTTTCTATCTATTTGATGGTAAAGACTCCCCATTACCGTTCTTACTAACAGGTATTACTTATGCAACTATTATGGCTATTGCATTAATCTTGCTTTACCTAAATAGTTGGGAGAAATCAATTGATGAAATTGAAGATGAAACAACTTCTGGTCTTTGGGAAAGCATTGTTAAATTATTCTCAGATGTGTTTTCAACCTTCCGTTTAAAAACATTTAGAAACCATTTAGGTATGTATCTATTTGGTTTTGGTGCTGAATGGCTATTCGCGGCAACATTTACCTATTTTGTAGTATTTAACTTAGGCCAACCTAAAACTTTTGTTTCACAAATGAATAGTTTAAGTAGTATATGTCAGTTAATTTCAACGGCATTCTTTATGGCTTGGTGTGTAAAACGAGGATTCAAAAGACCATTTGTTATTGCAATACTAATCGTAATATCTTCAGTAATTGGTTATATCGGAGTCTATTATTTTAACATGCCTCATGTTACTTGGATTGTTATTGGTATTACAATTTGGTTTGGCTTAGGAACTGGTGGGGTTTATTACATTCCGTGGAGTGTATACACCTTCTTAGCTGATATCGATGAAGTATTAACCGGAAGACGTCGTGAAGGTATCTATGCAGGTGCAATGACCATGGCTGGAAAACTAATGCGAGCGACCATTGTATTTATTCTAGGGATTGTATTGAAATACTCAGGTTTTGTCTCTGGTGTAAATACCGTTCAACCAGATAGTGCAGTGACTGCAATCAACTTAGTTCTTATCTTTGGTGTGTGTGGAATGGCATTATTAGGTATTTTCTTTACTTACCGAATGAAATTAGACAAATCTACTCATGCACTTATTATTCAAGAACTTGATAGATTAAAAACTGGTGGTAAAAAAGAAGATGCAACACCAGAAATAAGAAGCTTAGTTAAAGAACTAACTGGCTTTGATTATGATAACTGTTTTGGTAACAATAATGTTGGTTTTAAACAACATCATCCAAAATAACGATTTATAATTAAATAAAAAATCATCTAATTGATAAGATTAGATGATTTTTTTTATATCTAAATTTAAATTAAACCAAATTTTTGCAGCGCTTTAGCAATACCATCATTATCATTATTATCGGTTATATACTCAGCTTTATCTTTCAAATCATCAACTGCATTAGCCATAGCAATTGGATGATCAACGGTTAAGAACATTTCTAAATCATTCATACCATCACCAAATGCATAAGTAGGTACATTATCAAAACCTTTGGTTTTTAATAATTCATTAATGCCGTTACCTTTCGATCCACCATGGTTAAAGACATCAACACAATAATGAGTATTACGAATAAAAGTTAATTCAGGAAAAGCTTCTCGATAAGGCGATTCGCCTTGCTCACAAAGCAATAACAACATCTGAATCTGTTCTTTTAAATAAATTTGATCATCAACCGGAGGAATTTCTAGTTTTAAAGAACGATAAAACTGTTCGGTAGCTTGATTAATTTCACTGACTCTCATCTTATTATAATTATAAAAAGACAAAGGAATATTCATTTTTTCCCTTGAAAATTCATATAATCTAGTAATAACATTTTTATCAATATTATTGGTAAATACGACTTCTTTTTCATAAATAACAGCTTGGCCATTCATTGCTATAATCGAATTTATGCCCGTCTCTTTCATCAATTTAGCGGCTTCCATAGGGGTTCGGCCTGTTGCTAGCATAGGTATAATATTATTTTGCTTTAATCTTTCAATTGCAGCATAAGAACTTGGCAACACTTCTATATTACTATCAAATAAAGTACCATCTAAATCGAAAAAAACGATAGCATCAGGTTTTTTAGTCATTTTTACAAATCCAAAATATTTTTAATAAAAGGAATAGTTAATTTGCGTTGTTGAGCTAATGTTGCAACCTCAAATTTTTCCATTAAAGAAAACAATGTTCGCATATCGCGATTAACACGTTTTAACAAAAACAAACCAACTTCAGTTGATAACTCAAAGCCACTTAATTGCGCTCTAAGTTGCAGAGCTTTTAGTTTATCTTCATCACTTAATTCTTTTAGTTGATAAACCTGTCCCCAAGTTAATCTTGAAGCTAAATCAGGCAAGATAAAAGGAATTTGTTTAGGCGGAGCACAAGCGGTAATTAAAAGTTTACTAACATTTTTTTCAGTTAAACGGTTAAATAAATCAAAAATTGCCTCTTCCCAATCTCGATGACCTGCTATGGCATCAATGTCATCCAAACAAACCAAATCATAATTATCTAAACCTTGTAAAATTTCAGGAACCAATAACACATGTTGCTTTAATGGAATATAACTAGCTAATTTATTTTGGCTTGAAGCATGTAATAGATGCGTACGACCAGCTGCGCTTGCTGACCATATATAAAAGACATTAAAACCTTCCCTATCAAGTAAGGTTTGCAAAGAATCAAACAATAGCTGATTATCACCCACATAGAAACTATCAAATGTTTCGTTATTAGGTAATATAAAAGGTAAAGGCAACTGTGAAAGAGTAATAAAATGACCTCACAATAAAAATACAATCATACTAAGTATAAATTTGCTTTCACAAAAATCAATTACTTTTATAGAGAACAAAATAAGTTAGCAAAAGCAGCTATTAAAAATCGATATACAAAAACTAGTTAACCTACAAAAAAACAAATAATAACATAACTAAAATGCTATTTAGTTATAAACTTTAACTTATTATTATTCATTAATAATAAAATAAATTATTTTCATTTTTTCCAAGAAAGAACCTTTTAGAAGGTTTCACACTATTATGCTGCTTTTTTTGTTTTAATTTAGCGACTTTTTTATTAGTAAAACGTCTTAAATCCATTCTAGCTATTTTCGGCAGATTTAAAGTTTTAAAAATTTTCTCGGCTATTTTTGCTTTTTTATTAACATTAGGTATAGATTCAATAATCATACCAATACTGCAAAAAATACTACTACCAAAGAATATAGGTTTCATAAAAGAGATATATTCAGCTGTTAAATGAAGTAATTGATAGAGACTACCCCAAACTAAAATATAAAAAACATTAAAAAGAATCATAAAAAAAAGGATCAGAAATAATGTCGCTTTAGCTTGATGTATTAAATAAGCTATTCGTCCTTTACTGCAATTAGGACATATACTAATAATCCTTTCGTCAGGTTTAGTTAAAGCATAAAGTTCATAATGATCTTCTTGCCACTGCGCTATAACAGCAACTTTTTCACCCGCTTGAAAAGGGCAATCACCTATCCAACCTCGATAAATAACACCATCAATTTGAACATTAACAAAATTAGCCTTAATTAAAAAAGGATTAACTTTTTCTGCTAAGAAGCTTTTTTTAAATTTCTCAAAATCAAATTCAAGAGATGCAGCATTAATAGAAGGCTCTTTTGCTAATAAGCTTTTTTTAAATTCCTTAAAATCAAACTCAAGAGATGCTGTATCAATAGAAGAATTAACTTCTTTTGCTAAGAAATCTTTTTTTAATTCCTCAAAATTATACTCAGGAGATAAATCATTAATATAAGTATTAATTATCCTATTTTTAAGTTCGCTTTTAGGTACGAATTCAAAATAATTATACTCTTCTTGTAAATCTATACGCTCAATTATTCCTTTAATGCAGACAAATTCAGTCTCCCAGCTCGGTAGAACAGGATAAGTTGGTTTATGGCGCCAAGAACGACTGACGATCTTATTTTGAATTTTGTAGAACTGTTTAATACTCATAACAACATATTTATCTATACAACTTCTGCTATTATAAATTGTTTTTAACTAAAATCCTCTAATTAACTTAAATTAGCTAGCTTAATTTATGAGCAATAAAAGATAAAAATTTAAGCAAACAAATTTATTTTTTGTGGATAACTCTGTGACAAACAACGATCATAAGCTGTTATGATCGCATTAATAACCTTAATTGAAGTCAATGTTGTGGATAAATAAGAGAGTTATAAACAAGTTTAATTAAAAAAAGATCCGATCAATTAACAGAATTAACTGATCAATAAGATCATATAAAATAAAAATAAAAACCAGTTATCAACAAAAATGATCCAAACTAATAATAGTAAAAATAAAAAGATCATATAAAAGATCTTATTTAATTTAGATCCCGATCAAAATAGATCATTTGACGTAATAAAAAAGATGCGTAAAATTCGTAACACTAAATAAAACCAAATCACCTGATCAAAAATAGTGATCATCTATCAGTAATATAAAAAACGAGGCTTTATATGTTTTATCCAGATCTTTTTGATGTCATCATTGTTGGTGGAGGTCATGCCGGAACTGAAGCTGCAATGGCATCAGCAAGAATGGGCCGAAAAACATTACTTTTAACGCATAATATCAATACATTAGGACAAATGTCTTGTAATCCAGCTATTGGTGGTATTGGTAAAGGTCACTTAGTAAAAGAGATTGATGCTATGGGCGGATTAATGGCGCAAGCTATAGATCTTGCAGGGATCCAGTTTCGGATCTTAAATAGCAGTAAGGGGCCAGCGGTAAGAGCAACACGTGCTCAAGCGGATCGATCCTTATATCGTAAAGTAATAAGAACTACACTGGGAAACCAAGAAAACCTAATGTTGTTTCAACAATCTGTTGAAGATGTGATCATTGAAAACGATCAGATCACCGGTGTTGTTACCCAAATGGGTGTCTCTTTTAAAGCAAAAGCTGTAGTACTTACAACAGGTACCTTTTTAGATGGTAAGATCCATATAGGTTTAGATAACTATAGTGGTGGTAGAACTGGCGATCCCGCTTCTATCGGTTTGTCTAAATCTTTACATCAATATCCATTTAGAATGGGACGATTAAAGACAGGAACACCACCACGTATTGATGCAAGAACAATAGACTTTTCTAAATTAGGCACTCAATATGGTGATGATCCAGTGCCAGTATTTTCATTTTTAGGCGATGCGAAACAGCATCCTAGACAGATCCCTTGTTATATAACAAATACTAATGAAACAACCCATGAGATCATTCGCAATAGCTTAGATCGAAGTCCTATGTACACAGGTGTGATTGAAGGTGTTGGCCCGCGATATTGTCCGTCTATTGAAGATAAAATAATGCGTTTTGCTGATCGTAATTCTCATCAGATCTATTTAGAACCAGAAGGGTTAGATAGTAATGAGATTTATCCTAATGGGATCTCGACCAGTTTACCTTTTGACACACAATTAGCTTTTGTTCGTAGTATGAAAGGACTAGAAAACGCGAATATCGTAAGACCTGGTTATGCGATTGAATATGATTATTTTGATCCGCGTGATCTTAAACCAACTTTAGAAAGTAAAGTGATCAAAGGTTTATTTTTAGCTGGTCAAATAAATGGCACTACAGGCTATGAAGAAGCAGCTTCTCAAGGTCTGTTAGCAGGTTTAAATGCAGCAAGATTTGTATATGATCAAGATCAATGGTTCCCTACTCGTGATCAAGCTTATTTAGGGGTATTAGTTGATGATCTTTGTACTTTAGGCACCAACGAACCTTACCGTATGTTTACTTCGCGTGCTGAATATCGCTTAATGTTACGTGAAGATAATGCCGATATTCGTTTGACTGAAATAGGCCGACAATTAGGCATGGTTGATGATTATCGTTGGCAACGATTTAATGAAAAATTTGAAGCTATTGAACAAGAAAGAGCCCGTCTTCGTGATATCTGGGTTCATCCTCATATTGAAACCATTGACGAAGTGAATGCTGTTTTAAGTGCTAATCTCACCAAAGAGGCCAATGGTGAAGAGTTACTTAAACGCCCTGAAATGAGCTATAAAACACTACAATCATTATCGCTTTTTGCGCCTGGTTTAACTGATACTCAAGCTGCTGAACAAGTTGAGATACAAGTAAAATATGATGGTTATATAAAATTACAGATTGAAGAAATTGAAAGACAAAAAAGAAATGAAGAAACCCTTATTCCTGAGCACATTGATTATGCTGAAATATCAGGGTTATCTAATGAAGTCGTTGCTAAATTAAAACAGCATAAACCTGTTTCAATTGGCCAAGCTTCACGTATTTCTGGCATTACACCTGCGGCAATTTCAATGTTATTAGTTTATTTAAAAAAGAAAAACTATGTTAAAAAAGAAACTCATTAATCTTATTGATCAAACGGATCTTTCGATCACTTCTCAACAAATTGATCTATTGATCGATTATGTTGAAATGCTTAATAAATGGAATAAAGCTTACAATTTAACCGCAGTGCGCGATCCTAGTGAAATGTTAATTAAACATATTATGGATAGTTTAGTTGTTTCGCCTTATTTAGTTGGCAATACTTTTATTGATGTGGGAACAGGCCCTGGATTACCAGGGATCCCTTTAGCAATAATAAATCCTGATAAACAATTTGATCTGGTGGATAGTTTAGGTAAAAGAATTCGTTTTTTAAAACAAGTTCAATTTGAATTAAAATTAACTAATATTCAACCTATTCAAAGTCGTATAGAAGAATATAATGAGAAAAAATTTGATGGAGTTATTAGCCGAGCATTTGCTTCTTTGCAAGATATGCTAACTTGGTGTAAACATCTTCCTAACCAGAAAGGATCATTTTACGCATTAAAAGGTAGCGATCTTGATGTGATCCCTGAAGGGTTTACTCTTAAACAAAATATTAAACTGACTATTCCGGAGTTAAATGCTGAACGACGATTAATGATCATTCAGTAAAGGTAAAATTGATCTAAAAAATGATTAGATCAATTTTTACGACGTTTTAAATAATCTTTAATACCATCAACAATTGCTTTAGATACTTGATTTTGGAAGGAAGCAGTCTTAAGTTTTTGCTCTTCATTAATATTACTAATAAAGGCTGTTTCAACTAAAACTGATGGGATATCCGGTGCTTTTAATACTGCAAAACCTGCTTTTTCAATCGATGGTTTGTGCAGTTTATTTACTTTCTTCATTCGGTTTAAAATAGCTGTACCTAATAATACCCCATTAGACAACGTTGTTTTTTGTACTAAATCTAAAATCGTATTATCTAAATATTTATCACCACTTCTACTTACGCCACCTATTTGGTCGGCATCATTTTGGGTTTGAGCTAAATAACTGGCTGCTGAACTACTAGCTCCACGGGTTGATAAAGCAAATACTGATGATCCTTTAACTGAGCGATTAGCAAAAGCATCAGCATGGATAGAAATAAATAGATCTGCATGTAAAGATCTTGCCTTCGCTACACGAACATTTAAAGGTATAAACACATCTTCCTTACGGGTCATATAGGCTTTTACATTAGGTTCTTTTTTGAGCAAATTGTAAGTACGGCGTGCAATTTGCAACACTATATCTTTTTCCCGAGTTTTCTTATAACCAATAGCGCCAGGATCTTCACCTCCATGGCCAGGATCAAGCATAACGATAATAGGTGAATTTTTCTTCTTATTAGATGATTTTATTTGTGATTGTTTTTTATTTAGCTCGCCTTTTTGATACTCTTCTAAGAGTGCTAAAAGGGGATCATCATCAGTTACAGTTGGTTTAGAAGGATAAAGATCAACGACTAATCGATGTTTGAATTCAGCAATCGGTGGTAATGTAAATGTATTTGGATCGATACCTTGTTTTAGTTCAATCATCAAACGAACAGTTTTGGGATCTAACTGCAATGTCCGAATAGATTTAATAAAAGGATCTCGACTTAGTACTTTTGTTGAAATCGTTTTTAACGTTGGATTTAAATTGAGATTATCAATATCAATAACAATACGATCGGGGTTGTGTAACTTTGCATGTTTATAGTTAAGTTTTGCGTTCGATTCTAACGTTATTCGTGTATAAGTTGATGATGGCCAAACACGCACAGCAATAATCTGAGCCATTGATGCAGCAAAACCAACCCGTGTGACCGACAATAAACAAGTTGCCATAATGCCTTTAATCAAAAAGCGCTTTGTTGGACTAAATGTTTTTGACATACCTAAACACTTATATTGTTAATAATATTAATAGGCTAAGAATAATAACATAAAATAATTAGAATGATTATTATAATTAGTTGTTTTTTCGATAAATTAATTACTAATTGTTTATTTTTTATATATAAAGTAATAAATATAGTTTTTTATATTTATTATAGACCCTACAATCACAAAGGATTACAATATGGCTCGCTAAAATCGCGGATTTAAACCCGTTTTCATTTTAACAATTAAATATAGCTGAGTTATTGATGAGCAAAAAATTACATATCAAAACTTGGGGCTGCCAAATGAACGAATATGATTCAACTAAAATGGCAGATCTCCTTGAATCCACCCATGGTTTAACCTTAACAGAAAATGCCGAAGAAGCAGATATTTTATTATTAAATACCTGTTCTATTCGAGAAAAAGCCCAAGAAAAAGTTTTTCACCAACTAGGTCGTTGGAAAAATTTAAAACAACATAATCCTAATATTATTATTGGTGTTGGTGGTTGTGTAGCGTCACAAGAAGGTGCCCATATTCGTAAACGAGCGCCTTTTGTTGATATTATTTTTGGACCACAAACTTTTCACCGTTTGCCAGATATGATTGAACAGATCCGCAGTGGTAATGGTCAGCATGTTGTTGATGTTAGTTTTCCTGAAATTGAAAAATTTGACCGTCTACCTGAACCACGTAGTGAAGGCCCAACGGCATTTGTATCCATAATGGAAGGATGTAACAAATACTGTACTTATTGTGTGGTACCTTACACTCGTGGTGAAGAGGTAAGTAGACCTTGTGATGATGTAATTTATGAAATTGCTCAGTTAGCAGAACAAGGTGTTCGTGAAGTGAATTTATTAGGGCAAAACGTAAATGCCTATCGCGGACCAACCTTTGATGGTGATATCTGTTCTTTTGCTGAATTATTACGTTTAGTTGCTGCTATTGATGGTATTGATCGTATTCGTTTTACCACTAGCCATCCAATTGAATTTACAGATGACATTATCGATGTTTATCGTGATACGCCTGAACTGGTTAATTTTTTACATTTACCTGTACAAAGTGGTTCTGATCGCGTATTGAATTTGATGAAACGAACTCATACTGCAATTGAATATAAATCAATTATTCGTAAATTACGTAAAGTTCGCCCAGATATTCAAATCAGTTCTGATTTTATTGTTGGTTTCCCTGGTGAAACTCAAGAAGATTTTGAACAAACTATGAAATTAATCGCTGATGTTAATTTTGACTTAAGTTATAGTTTTGTCTATTCAGCTCGTCCAGGTACGCCTGCTGCAGAAATGGAAGATAATGTTTCTGAAGAAGAGAAAAAACAACGGCTCTATATTCTTCAAGAGCGAATCAATCAACAAGCTATGCAATTTAGTCGTCGCATGTTAAATACCGTACAACGTATTTTAGTTGAAGGTCCATCTAAAAAGGATCTTATGGAATTAACCGGCCGAACTGAAAACAATCGAATTGTTAATTTTGCTGGACATCCAGATATGATTGGTAAATTTGTTGATGTTGAAATTACCGATGTTTATCCTAACTCATTGCGTGGTAAAGTAGTAAGAACTGAAGATCAGATGGATCTACGGGTTAGTGAATCACCAATATCAGTTATTTCCCGAACTCGTAAAGAAAATAATTTAGGCGTTGGTATTTATCAACCATAATTATACAAATAGTGGTGTAATTTAATTAATAATAAAGATGGTAATTTATAAATAAGGAATATTAAGTGTTTATTATATTTGGTACAAAAGGACGTGAAGTTAATGAACATACAGGACCATTTAATTGCCCGAACTGTTGTGCACAGCAAAATATTGCTGGTGATAAAAAACAACATCAGTATACGCAAATAAAGGTAGCCAAATATTTTACGCTATTTTTTATTCCTATTTTTAGTTTTCAAACTTTAGGTCGATATATTAAATGCCAACACTGTAATTCTGATTTTAATGAAAATGTTTTAACTTATATTCCACCTACATTTGAACAGCAAGTAGCATCTTATGTCGAGCAAGAGTTAAAAAGTGGTACACCTATCACGATGGTTATCAATAAGTTGAAAAGCCAAGGGCTCGATAATAATCAAGCAACTAGTGCTGTGAATAATGTAGTTGGTGACAACATAGTGACTTGTCATCATTGCCATATGGATTTTTTAAAAGGTGTTGAAAAATGTTCTTTATGTGAAGAGCGTATTTGATCATTAACCTGAATAATTAGAGGACTTATCATTGAATATTACGACCCATGAAACCGTGCTAGAGCCAGCAGATAATCAGCGACTTAATAGTCTTTGTGGTCCTTATGATGACAATATTAAACAACTTGAACGTCGTTTAGGGATTGAAATAAATCACCGTGGTAATCTCTTTGCCATCACTGGTGATACCATTTGTGTAAAAGCTGCATCAGAAATATTACAATCGCTTTATAAGCAAACTAAACAAAAAGATAATATTATCGATATTGAGCCAGAGCAGATACATTTAGCTATTAAAGAATCTGGTGCTTTAGAAAAAGCTAAAGAGCATCTTCCTGCGTATGTTGATCTGCATGGTAGTAAGCAAGTCATGATAAAAACCAAACGTGGAGTAATAAAACCACGTACACCTAATCAGGCTCAATATATTGCTCATGTATTAGATTATGATATTTCTTTTGGTATTGGTCCGGCTGGTACCGGAAAAACCTATTTAGCGGTAGCCGCAGCGGTTGATGCACTAGAAAAACAGCAAATTAGACGTATCGTTTTAACTCGCCCTGCGGTTGAAGCCGGCGAAAAACTAGGTTTTTTACCTGGTGATTTAAGTCAAAAAGTCGATCCTTATTTACGTCCACTTTATGATGCATTGTTTGAAATGCTTGGTTTTGAAAAAGTTGAAAAACTAATCGAAAAAAGTGTTATTGAAGTTGCTCCATTAGCCTATATGCGTGGGCGTACTCTTAATGATGCCTTTATTATTCTTGATGAAAGCCAAAATACCACAATTGAGCAAATGAAGATGTTTTTAACGCGTATTGGTTTTAATTCTAAAGCGGTCATCACTGGTGATATTACGCAAATTGATTTACCTCGTCACCAAAAATCAGGATTACGCCATGCCATCGAAGTATTAAGCGAAGTTGATGATATTAGTTTTAATTTTTTCAAGAGTGAAGATGTAGTTCGCCATCCTGTCGTAGCTAGAATTGTTAATGCTTATGAAAAATGGGAACAACAAGAACACAAGCAACAACAGTCATAAACAGAATTTAGAGGAGCTATATTATCTCTATTTCAGGTAAAACAAAAAAGGGCAATATTCGCGATCACTCAGCAGAAACAAACTTATTTTTGCGTAGGGCGTTGTTTGCATTTGTGGTAATTATTCTATTAATTTTTGTGTTATTAGCCAATTTAGCTGATCTACAAATTTCAAACTTTAGTTATTACAGTACCAAATCAAACAACAATCGTATTGAAATTATCCCTATTCCTCCTAGTCGCGGTATGATTTATGATCGTAATGGTACACCATTGGCGATAAATAATATTACCTATCAACTTAATATTGTTCCTGATAAAACCAAAAACCTTAATGAACAGTTTGAACAGTTAAAAATGATTGTTGATTTAACTGATGAAGATATTGAGAATTTCCAAAAGGAACGCCGTAATTATCGGGCTCATCGACCTGTGCCACTAAAAGAAAATTTAACAGAAAAACAAATAGCACGTTTTATTGTTGATCAGCATCGTTTTCCATTTGTGTCGATTGTTAAAATTCAACATCGATATTATCCATATGGCGCTTCACTTACCCATATTCTTGGCTATATCTCTAAAATAAATACTCAAGATAAACAACGTTTAGAAGAAGAAAATAAAGCCAGCGATTATGTGGCTACTTTCAATATTGGTAAAATGGGGATTGAACGGTATTACGAAGATGTCTTACATGGTACGGCTGGTAATGAAAAAGTTGAAGTAAATAGCCGAGGTCGTATTGTTCGCTTACTTGAACAACATCCACCACAAGCTGGTGAAGATATCTATTTATCCATCAACCTTAAATTACAACTCTATATTGAATCACTACTTACTGGACGAAAAGCATCAGTTGTTGCTATTGATCCCAATAATGGTGAAGTATTAGCAATGGTGTCTAGCCCTAGTTATGACTCAAATGATTTTGTTGGTGGTATTTCCAGTAAAAAATATAGTGAGTTACTTAATGATCCAAGTAAACCACTATTTAACCGAGCTTTACTTGGTGCTTACCCTCCTGCTTCAACGGTAAAACCATTTATTTCGATAGCCGCTTTAAGTGAAGGTGTCGTTTCACCGAAAAGTGTGGTTAATGATCCTGGCTGGTGGCAATTACCCGGTACAGAAAGACGTTATCGAGATTGGCTAAAATGGGGGCACGGCCATGTTGATGTATTACGAGCAATTGAAGAATCGGTAGATACCTATTTTTACCAAGTTGCTTATGATATGGGTATTGATCGCCTAAATTTATGGATGACTAAGTTTGGTTATGGTGAGCGTACCGGCATTGATATTTCGGCTAATGAAGAGACTCGTGCGGTTATGCCAAGTCGGGAATGGAAATTGAAGCGCCATAAAAAATCTTGGTTACAAGGTGACACCATTCCAGTTGGTATAGGTCAAGGTTATTGGACTGCCACACCTATGCAAATGGCTAAAGCCTTAACCACATTAATTAATAATGGTAAAACTTTTACGCCGCACTTTTTACTCTATAAAAAAAGTGACATTATTAATACTAATCAGAATCAGCCAACTATTGATCCCGAAAAATATGTTGAACCTAATAGCCTAGTTGATGTTAATCCAGCTTATTGGGCATTAGCTAAAGAAGGTATGCATCGAGTTATGTTTGGTGCTCGAGGTACTGCACGTAAAGTTTATGCTGGTGCTAAATATCAAGCGGCAGGTAAGTCAGGTACCGCTCAAGTTTATGGTTTAAAAGAAAACGAAACTTATAATGCCCATAAAATACCCGAACATTTACGTGACCATGCCTTATTTATCGCTTATGCACCTTATGATAAACCGAAAATAGCGCTAGCTATAGTCCTTGAAAATGGTGGCGGTGGTAGCTCCAATGGCGGTGCAGTAGCCCGTAAAATATTGGATTATTATCTTGAGGGTGATAACTCAACAGAATTAGATGATGCATCATCATCGACGACAGGACATGAAGATTAATTATGAACAATATTAAGAAATCTTTTTGGCAAAAGATACATATCGATCCCCTTTTTTGCTTATTTATAACCTTACTACTTGGTTATAGCCTTTATATTTTATGGAGTGCTAGTGGCCAAAATGTAGATATGATGCAAAAACGAGTAATCCAAATAATTCTTGGTTTTTTTGTGATGATTGTTTTTGCCCAAATTTCACCGCGAAGCTATGAACAGTGGGCACCTTATCTCTATATTGCCTGTATTATTATATTACTATTAGTTGATATTTTCGGTTATACCAGTAAAGGCGCTCAACGTTGGTTAGATTTAGGCGTCATTCGTTTTCAACCGTCAGAAATTGCTAAAATTGCTGTACCATTAATGGTAGCTAAGTTTATTCATCGTGACGGCTGCCCACCACCGGTTAAAACAACTTTGCAAACTTTAGCTATTATTGGTGTACCTACCTTATTAGTAGCAATGCAACCCGATTTAGGAACGGCTATTTTAATTATTATGTCGGGTATTTTTATTATATTTTTAGCTGGGATTAACTGGCGATTTATTCTTGTTGCTTTGATATTGATAGCCATATTTTTACCGATTATGTGGTTTTATTTAATGCATGATTATCAACGTGAACGAGTATTAACATTATTTAATCCTGAGCGTGATCCTAATGGTGCTGGCTATCATATCTTGCAATCGAAAACCGCGATAGGATCGGGGGGAATATGGGGTAAAGGTTGGCTTGAAGGTACGCAATCTCAGCTAGAATTTTTACCGGAAAGACATACTGACTTTATCTTTTCAGTTATCGCTGAAGAGTTTGGCTTTATTGGCTCTATTGTTTTGTTAGTCTTGTTTTTATGCTTAATTATACGTGGATTAATTATTGCTGCTCAGGCACAAACGACGTTTGGACGAATACTGTCTGGTGGTTTGATTTTGGTATTTTTTGTCTATGTATTTATTAATATCGGTATGGTCAGTGGAATCTTACCAGTAGTTGGTGTACCATTACCTCTAATAAGTTATGGTGGCTCTTCTCTGGTCGTTTTAATGGCAAGTTTTGGCATTATGATGTCTATTCACACTCATCGATACATGTTATCTAAAAACATTTAACGGAATTTTTATAAATGAAAAAGAAATTAAAATTATCTTTTGGCTTGTTGGCGCTTGCAATATGTTCTTCTGCCTCTGCAGAGATGGCATTTCCTATTCCTGCTATCCCTCAATTAGATGCGGAAGCCTATATTTTAATCGATGCCAAATCAGGCGAAATCCTAGCACAATATAATGCTGAACAACAACGTGATCCAGCAAGCTTAACTAAAATGATGACAAGTTATGTTGTTGGTCAAGCATTAGAATCAGGCCGTATTAAAAATGATGATATGGTACTGGTGAGTAAAGATGCATGGGCAACCGGTAATCCGGTTTTAAAAGGTTCATCATTGATGTTTTTAGAGGTTGGTAAAACAGTTTCGGTTGCTGATTTGAATAAAGGTATCATTATTCAATCGGGTAATGATGCATGTATCGCTATGGCTGAACATGTTGCTGGTAGTCAAGGTGCTTTCGTTAATTTAATGAATGAATATGCAAAAAAAATAGGTTTGCAACATACCCATTTTGAAACGGTACATGGTCTTGATGCGCCAGGACAGTATACAACAGCTAAAGATATGGCACTATTAGGTCAAGCTTTGATTCGTGACTTACCAACTGAATATGCTATCTATAAAGAAAAAGAGTTCACCTATAACCTGTCAAAACCACAATTAAATCGTAATGGTTTACTTTGGGATACAACTTTAAATGTAGATGGTATTAAAACTGGTCATACGAATGCTGCTGGTTATAACCTTGTTGCATCAGCGGTTGATGGTAATACCCGTTTAATTTCAGCCGTGCTTGGTGGCCGAACCTTTAAAGGTCGTGAAGAAGAGAGTAAAAAATTACTCACTTGGGGATTCCGATTCTTTGAAACGGCTAATCCAGTTAAGCCTAATGCGCCATTAGTGACAGAGTCAGTTTGGTATGGCGATCAAAACAAAGTAAATTTAGGGGCTATTAATGGTGCTTATATTACTGTGCCAAAAGGCCGTTCAGCTGACGTTAAAGTACAATACACCATTGATGATTACATCTATGCGCCAATTACCAAAGGTGCAGCGGTTGGTAAAATTCAATTTTTATTAGATGATAAAGTGATCAACGAACAACCTTTAGTTGCCCTTGAAAATGTTGAAGAAGCAGGCTTCTTTGGAAATATTTGGGATTGGATAAGCTTACAATTCCATAAATTATTTAATTAATTTTTAAGTTATAATTAACTTGAACCGTTGTGTAACGCAAAGCTACACAGCGGTTTTTTTATTATCTCGTATAAGCAACCATTAGTTATATACATGATTAATAACCTTTAATGTTAAGGCTAAAAAACCCCGTTCCTCAAAAATTTTTGTTAAAAAATACCCCTGAATTTTATTAAGCTTAATTGGCTTAATTATTGGTGGCAGCAAGATAGATTAAAATTTGCGAAGTAGTTGAAAATATCTGTTCTAAAATAAATTCCACAAATGAAGGCAAGGTGGAAAATAAATAACTTAACATCATCAAGCCACATAATAAGGTGAGTGGATAGCCAACTACAAAAATTGATAACTGAGGGGTAATTCTATTTAATAGCCCTAATGACAAATTAATAATCAGCAATAACGTCATTAATGGTAATGCCAACATAACGCCATTACTAAATAATAGACCGGTTGTTTCGATTAAGGCTAAGTGACCTTTGGCTTTTAAAGGTGAAACGCTAATAGGGATAATATCAAAGCTGTTAGCTAACCCATATAGTAACCATAGATGTCCATCTAAGCTGAGAAATATCAACAAGGCAATAATGTTAATTAAACGTGACAGTACAGAAGTAGATGGCCCACCAATAGGATCATAAAAGGTTGCCATGCCTAATCCCATTTGCATACCAATTAATTCACCTGCAAATCTTACCGTTAAAAAAGTAAGTTGTATGGTAAAACCGATTATGATGCCAATCATGATTTGCTGGGCAATAACCCAGATACCGAGTAATGAATAAAGGGTAAGGTTGTCGTCTAACTTTGGTAAAGGTAATAAAATGACGATCAGCCCTGCTAAACCAATCTTTAACCGATTTGGCACCTCTTTTTCACCGACAATAGGTGCGACCATAATTAGCGCTAAAATACGGGTAAAAGGCAGAAAACTTGATCGAACCCAAGCAAAAAAATCAATATTAAACAGATCGTGAATCGTGGCGTCCATTAAGGTTAACTAGTTAAGTTAGGAATATCAGTAATAACCAGACGGATATAATCGATCATAGTCGTCAGCATTGAGGGGCCTAAAATGATTAATACTAACACCACCGCTAAAATCTTAGGAATAAAAGATAAGGTCATTTCATTAATTTGGGTTGCCGCTTGTAACAAACTGATAATTAGCCCAGTGACTAATGCTGCGAGTAGTAAAGGACCTGCAAGTGATGCGGCAACTTTGATTGCTTGAATGGCAAAATGGCTAATATATTCAGAAGGCATATAATCCCTTATACTGTTGGTGTTAACTGAAAAAGCTTTGTGCTAATGAACCTAACAATAAATGCCAGCCATCAGCTAATACAAACAACATAATTTTAAAAGGTAGTGATACTGTTGCTGGTGGTACCATCATCATCCCTAATGCCATTAATGTACTGGCAACAACTAAATCAATGACTAAAAAAGGAATAAACAGAGTAAAGCCAATTTGAAAAGCGGTTTTAAGTTCACTAACCACAAAAGCGGGGACTAAAACTCGTAGCGGGATATCTTCACGGGTTTGAATATCACCAGTATGGGACATATTAACAAATAGCGTTAAATCACTTTCACGAGTTTGACTCAACATAAATTCACGCAGTGGTTTGCTTGCCTGCGTCAAACTTTGTTGCATAGTGATTTGTTGTTGTGAATAGGGAAGATAAGCATCTTGATATATTTTATCCAATGTTGGTGACATAATAAAAAATGTCATAAATAGTGCAATACCTAAAATTAATTGATTAGGCGGTGCGGATTGGGTACCAAGTGCACTACGTAATAGTCCTAACACAATAATGATACGAGTAAAACTCGTCATTAATAGTAATATAATTGGGATAAAAGTTAGTAGGGTTAAAAAAACTAAAGTTTCAACTGGTAATGACCAAGTTTGCCCTTCTGGTAGTGAGGTTTGAGTAACAATTGTTAACGGTGATAATTCAGCATAACTATATTGGCTGGCCAGCAATAAGCTAAATAAAATAACAAGTTTTAACCGCACAATTAATCACACCTTTTTACTGTTTAACACAGATCTTAATATCTGATTGAACAGATTATTTTTTGACTGTTGTTCAACGTCAGCTGGCTCTGCGAATAACATTTCAGTACGTTGTTCATTGATAGTATGGAGTAAAGTCATTTGTTGTGCTGTAACCCCGACCACCAGTAATTGATGATCAACATAAACCAGCATAATGCGATCTTTGGCATTTATATTGTAAGTTGCTTTAACATCAATGAATTGCTTAGTAGATTTTTGCCAACCTAACCGTTTTATTAGCCAGATTAAAACGAAAATAATGGTGATGACACTAAAAAAGGCTATTCCTATTTGGCTATATAAACTTGATTCAGTAGGAATAGACGAAAAGTTTTGTATACCGGAGTTGATAGTTGATTCGCTCATGGTTATCTCATTAATGTTTATTAACGACTTAATCTACGTACCCGTTCTGATGGGGTAATAATATCGGTAATTCGTACACCATAATTGTCACCCACCACCACGATCTCGCCTTGCGCAATTAAGTAACCGTTAATTAAAATATCTAATGGCTCACCAGCTAAACCATCTAAGGCGATAACTGAGCCTTGAGTTAAATTTAATAGATCTTTAATGGCCATTTTGGTGCGGCCAAGTTCAACACTTAAATTAACCGGAATATCTAAAATAAGATTAATATCTTGTTCTTTTACATTTGACGGTTGGGGAGAAAGGGTTTCAAAAATAGCTTCTGTCGTTACCGATTCTTCATTAGTTAAGTTAGTTGCTTGGCTATCATCACTGTTATTTGGCATATCACTCATTGAACACTCCTTCATTCAATTGTTCTAATACAGGGTTGCTTATTTGCTCTACTTGAATTGCATATTGTTTATTTACACTACCATATTGGCCTTTTAAAACCGGTACGCCACCAATAGTGGCATCTAGGCTGGTTGGTTTTTCAATATCTAAAATGTCGTTTACTTTTAATGCTAATAATTTGGCAACAGTTGTTTGAATATTTGTAAAATTAGCGACTAACTCAACCGTTGATTGTTTAATACCGCTAGTGAGGGAACTCATCCAGACATTATCATCTTGATGGGTTTGACTTTCGATCGGTGGTTTAATTAATAGCTCTTTGATAGGTTCAACCATTGTATATGGAATGCATATGCAGAAAGTTGCTTTAAAGCTTCCAATTTCAATTAAAAAGGTGGACGTTAACACAACATCATCGGGAGAGCTGGTGATATTAGTAAATTTACTCTCAACTTCAGAACGAATATATTCAGTTTCAATACTGTATACGTCAATCCATGAATTTTGATATGTAGTTAAAGCAAGATCTAATACTCGTCTAATAATTTCTTGTTCGGTATGAGTAAATTCACGTCCTTCCGTTTCCATATTGGTGGTATGTCCATCACCGCCAAAAAGCGTATCAACAACAATAAATACCAGTTCTGGTGAAAAAGAAAATAAGCAGCTTCCTCGTAAAGGATTAAGATGAACTAAATTTAAATGGTAAGTTGCCGAAATATGCGAAAACTCTTTAAATGTTTTTGGCTCAATTGGCGAGGTAATAACATCCGTGTTACGACGTAATAAATTAAATAAACCAATTCGAAATTGACGAGCAAAGCGTTCATTAATGATTTCTAATGCTGTTAGTCTTTCAGGGATAAAACTATGTTTAACTGATATATCATAAGGTTTTACTTCAGTCCGTTTACTTTGCTGTGATTGATAATTTTGCACAATATTTTTTTCAATACTGGCAGCATTATTCGGTGAATGTTTAGCTAAAGATTCACTTTTATCGCTAGTAGATTGAAGCTTATCAGACATGATAATTACCTTATAATGAAATCAGTGAATAACACTTCATCAATTTTTACTGAATGTTTGGCATCGTATTGACGTGATAATGCTGTTTTTATTTGCTCTTGTAATTCGAGTTTGCCAGATTCTTTTTTCAAATTATTGACATATTGTTTTGAGGTTAACAGCAATACATCACTTCTTACTTCAGGCAAATATTCTAATAATACTGTTTTTTGATCTTCATCTTCGACGCGTAACACCATACCAACATATAGAATTTTATTGATATCTAAATTATCTTCAGAAGGAGGTAATGTAATGGTAAATGGTTTTAAGGTTAAAAAAACCGGTGATGAAACTTGAGGTTCTTGATGAGTGTGCGTCGTATTTTTAGCTTGATTTTCGAACCATAAATAAGCTGCTGAACCTATTGCGAGTAAGGTAATTAGAATAAGTATTAGGTTTAAAATTCTTACTTTTTTATTGGTGGTTTGCATATTTATTATTGTCTCAATGAAAATTAACGAAAGATTTGTAGCTATTTAAATAACCAAAAATTACCAAAATAATAAATCATGCCGTAAGAATTAATCGGAAGAATAGGCAATAAAAATATTATCTATTCAACCTTTTTAATATTAAGTTATTAAAGTTAAACACAGTGATAAGCTTAGATATCAATCATTTTATAAATATTGTCATAACCGTTATTTAGGCAAAAATACTTAATCCTGATTGAACAACCTCAGTATGATGATCAATTTTTTGTTGAATTGGATTGATATCATCTAATAGTTGTTCTGTTTCAAATTGTTGTGGTTGTTGATAAGAAGATGACTGTTTAGAATCATTCATCATTGAAAAATCACTAATGTTAGTGTGTTGTAAAGTGATACCTTGTTGTTCCAATGAGGTTCTTAACATGGGGAGAGCTGATTCTAACACACCCTTAACCATATTATGCGCAACCGCCATGTGCAGATCGATTTTGTCATCAATCATGGCTAATTTAATATGTAATGAGCCTAGTTCTTGTGGATTTAATTTTATTTCGGCATTTTGAATACCTTGTCTACTGATCAAACAAATTTGTTCGTTTAAAGACGCTTGCCACTTACTAATATCCATGGGCATCGGTAAATTTAAGTTTAAGATGGTTGGATTTGTTGTAGAGGTTGGCGGATTAAATAACGATGATTGGCCATTTAGATCTATTGATAAAGCCATTTCTGATGGTGTATTAGCCAAATTAGTAGTAAACAATTTATCTGTCAGAGTTGACGCTAAATCAGTTTGATGATCATTGCTATAATTATTTATCAGCGTATCTGTTGACTGTGTTTGATTAATACTCAAATGTGCATTTTTTGTCGTTTGTGGCTGATTATTTTTCCAAGCCAATAAATGACTAGGGTTTGGTTGATTGGTTTTGTTGATTAATTGCTCACTGTAATTAATTGAGGCAATAATTTCGGCAGCTTTTTCATCAATATTGATACGCTGTTTGATATCATCAGTACATTGTGTATCCAACTTTGGATCAATCATGGTTGGATTAGCTTCTAATAATAGTTTTGTTTCATATATTGGTTGATTTTTTGGTTGAGCATCCGATTGCCTATTTTGCTGTATATCCTCTTGCTGATTGAGTGGCATAGAAAATAGTATGAACAACTCTTCACTTTCCATTCGTTCTTTCTGCTCTAACTCATTGTCTTTTAAGTTTGTAGCATTAACGTGATTATTATCACTTAGCCATTGTTGTTTTTCGGTAAGTTGTAATAATTTTTGGAAAAAATCATCATCAAGAATAGATAACTGGTTGTCGTTTAATTCAAATTGTTGAGATGAGATTAATGGAATATCGCTAAACTGATTAATATTCATTCAATGTTCTCCTTGCTATCTGCTGCTGAGCAAATTCATCGGTTAATTTTTGTTGTAAACGACTCTGTTGTAGTAACAGTTTTTTATGTTGTTTATCTAATAATGTAGTATAAGTATTTAGGCTTTTTTGTGATTGATTAAGCTCATTGGTGAGCTGCTTTTGTTTTATATCTAAAGTTAATAGTAGTTTTTTTTGTTGAGCTATACCTTGTTCAATAGCTGTAATAAAAGCATTAAAATTATTTAATTCCGATCCCTTAATGCCACTGGATAAAGCATTATTTAGCCGTTGTTGGTACTCGTGATAATAATCATTTAATACATTTAGTTGTGATTGTGCATTACGTTTATTCTCGTGGGCATGTTTTAATTTAATCAATTTGTCATCAACTGCTTTTTCAGCGAGCTTTTTTAACGTTATAAATGCAAATTTACCATGATGTTGATTGGCCATAATTCTTTCCTAATTTATCAGCGAACTGCAACAATATTGATTAATTGTTGATAAGCGTCTTGATAACTACAATGCTCATTGATTCCTTGTTGTAAAAATTGCTGCATAGCTGGAAAAAGTGAGATAGCTTTATCTAATAATGGATCGGTTCCAGCTACGTAAGCACCAACATTAATCAAGTCCCGATTGCGCTGGAAACTTGAAAATAATTGTTTAAATAACCGTGATTTTTTTTCATTTTCTGGCGGGGTAAGATCGGTCATTACACGACTGATTGACACTTCGATATCAATGGCTGGATAATGCCCCGATTCAGCTAGTGAACGTGATAACACTATATGACCATCAAGAATTGCCCTTGCTGAATCAGCAATAGGATCTTGTTGGTCGTCACCTTCGGTTAACACAGTATAAAAAGCAGTAATTGCACCTTTTCCTTTGGCATCATTACCTGCTCTTTCAACTAATGCTGGCAATTTTGCAAATACTGATGGTGGATAACCTTTGGTTGCCGGTGGTTCGCCGATGGCTAAGGCTATTTCCCGTTGTGCCATGGCATAACGGGTTAGTGAATCCATGATCAGTAATACATTAAACCCTTGATCACGAAAATTTTCGGCAATTTTTGTGGCATAAGCTGCACCTTGTAGACGTAATAATGGCGATACATCGGCTGGTGCCGCGACGACGACTGAACGCGCTAAGCCTTCTTCACCAAGGATGTTTTCGATAAAATCTTTTACTTCCCTGCCACGTTCGCCAATCAGACCAACCACAATAATATCGGCTTTGGTATACCTAGCCATCATGCCAAGTAGGACACTTTTACCAACACCAGAACCAGCAAAAAGCCCCATTCGTTGACCTTGGCCAACGGTTAATAATGCATTGATAGCACGAATACCGACATCTAATACTTGATGAATAGGCGTGCGAGCCAGAGGGTTTAGTGATTTATTGATTAATCCTTCATATTCAATATTTTCTGGTAAAGGTTTGCCATCCAATGGTTTGCCCATTGCATCAACTATTCGTCCTAATAACCCCGTCCCAATAGGTAAAACTTTATGGCTAAAATGAGTTAAATCATATTGTGAGGTATATACTCTGGCATCAAGTAATATGCCATCGGTTGATTCAAATGGCATCAGATATAAGGTTTTACCATTAAAACCAATAACTTCACACTCAACGGCTTGTACTTTTCCATCTAATTGTCGTTCGACAAAGCAGTTAGAACCTAAAGGTAATTTTAAGCCCACGGCCTCTAAAACTAAGCCGGAAGCTTTAACTAAGCGACCATATTGACGGATTAACGATATTGACTGTAATTTTTGTTGCGCACAATCAATTTTAGTCATCCATTGCGTACAAAAGTCCACCTTAATGTTCAACTCCATGTACATTATCTGAGATGATTTGCCAATGATGGGTTACACTGGCGTCGATCTCATTGGTTTGGGTAAATATTTTGCAACCCCCTAATTCGATATTGGCATCGGCTATAAACTGCCATTGCTGTGGTTGCAACTCATTATTTAGTTGTGGTTCAAGCCATAACAAGTCTGTTGGATTAATTCGTACCACAATTGGTGGGTTAACAATTGTATTTTGTTCAATTAATGATTTTATAATATGTAATAATTGTTTTTGTTTTACTTTTGATAATGAACCAACTGTTTTTTCGGCAGCAAGTAAAGCTAAGTCAAATAGCTTTGGTACAATTTTCTCATCAATTTGGCTAATCGATTGTTGAAAGCTGATTGCTAAATTTTTGATGGCATTTATGCTAGTTAATTTTTCTGCCGTTAACTGTTGTTCTATTGTGTCCAGCCCTTCTTGGTGACCGAGAGTGAATCCTTGCTCATAGCCAGTCTGTTTGCCAATATTAAAACCTTCTTCTTTACCTAAATTAAAGCCTTCTTGGTATGCTTCATCTCTTGCTTGTTGTTTAATATTTTCGAGTTCTAGCAATATTGTCGGGCTATTAATATCAAAAGAGTCTTCATCATGATCATCGCGGCTATCTGGCTCTAATGGTGGCGCAAATTCTTCCAACTCTTCTGGCTGTTGCTGGCTGGTTAATGGTGATAATTCGCTAAGTGCCAAATCTTGGAAATGCAATGGTTTCCAACTTACACTATTAGTATGATTATACATATTCATCATCACCACTTGTTAAGATCATCTCACCAGTTTCTGCTAAGCGCCGTGCAATAACCAAAATTTTCTTCTGTTCGGTTTCGACTTGCGACAAGCGAACTGGTGGTCTGTTTTCTAAATCTTCTCGTAATATTGAGGCAGCGCGTTGTGACATATTTGCTAATAGCTTGTCGCGTAGCGTTTCTGTTGCCCCTTTCATGGCGATGATTAAGGTTTCATTATCCACCTCTTTGAGTAGACGTTGGATACTTCTATCATCGACATCAATCAGATTTTCAAATAGGAACATTTCATCAATGATTTTTTGAGCAAGCTCATTGTCATAATCTCGTAATGCATTGATAACCAATTCTTCTTGTTGTGATTTCATCAGATTGATAATTTCTGCTGCGGTGCGGATGCCACCCATGTTATTAAGTTTAATATTTTGTCCATGTAGTAAGGTTGATAATGATGTCGATAACACTTCTAATGCTGATGGCTCTACGCCACCGAAAGTTGCAATACGTAGCATGACGTCATTACGTAATTGGTCATCAAATAAATTTAAAATCTCAGCAGCCAAATCGCGATTTAAGTGAACTAAAATGGTGGCGATAATTTGTGGATGTTCTTTTTTAACTAAATCAACCGCGCGTGCAGCATCGACAAAGTTAAGCATTTTTAAACCATCAGTGGTATCTTCGATATCGGTATCTAATAGTTCATCAAGTAATCGGTTAGCTTTATCACTACCAATTGATTTTTCTAGAACTTTTCTTAAATAGCCATTGGTATCTGTATTTAATACTGCACAATCATCAAGAGTATTTTGACACTCATTAAGAATATTTTTCAGTTGTTCTTGAGTTAATTGTGGTAATCCCATCATGGCACTACTAATTTTTTGTACCTCTTTATGGTTTAAAAATTGCATTACTTTGGCTGCTAATTCTTCACCTAAAATCATTAAAATTGTCGCTGCTTTTTGCGCTTCAGTTAAATTCATTACTCGGTGTCCTTTTTGTTCATCCAACCACGTATAATCAGAGCCATTACACGAGGATCTTTCTCGACAATTTTGCGGATGTATTGCTGTTGTTGCATATTATCTTCAAAAATCTTCTGTTGCAGTTTACTGTGTGCTTTGTAATCGAGTTTATCTTCACTAGCCATTGTGCTATCAGATGATCTGTTATCAGTATTAAGATATTGTCTTTGAATTTTAATCCATATCGAGCGTAATACTTTGCGCCATGCAAACCAGAGTATTAAAATGTAAATCAGATATTTAATCGCGACTTTCAGCATGTCGAAAACTTCATGTTTTTGTAAAAAGACCATGGCGGCATTTTCATCTTCAATTTGATCGGTAAATTTCAAATTAGCTACTGTTAATGAATCACCACGCAAGTCAGAAAATCCCATTGCTTGACGGGCAAGCGCTTCAATATGGGTGAGTTCCTCTTGATCTAGTTTTACCCATTTTTCAACAGCTTCTTTTTCTGAATTTTCTTCATTTGCCGATGTGATTTCATCGGCTGAAATAAATTTATAATTAACTAAAACAGCGACAGATAAACGCTTGATACGACCTTCAGGGATTTTGCTATGAATAACTTGACGATTAACTTCAAAGTTCAATGTTTTATTTGACTGTAAATGATACATTTTTTGTTTATCGTCTTTATCTTTGCTATCGAGCTCACCATCAATTGGTGCACTAGGCGTTGGTACCGGTTGATTAGATAATGCGCCCGGCACACCACCGATAATATTGCTTGATGCTAATTGGCTATTTTCAATTTGTTGCTTACTACGAATAGTTTGGTTGCTGGCATCGCTATTGGGATCATAAATTTCTGATGTTGACTCTTGCCGACTAAAATCGATATCCGCATTCACTTGTACCTTAACATTTTGTTGTCCCAAAATAGGGATAATAATTTTTTCTACTCGTTCTCGAACTAGATTTTCAATGCGTTCACTATATTCTAATTGGGCAATATTAACGTTACTGTCACGGTATCTTTCACCGGTTAATAAATTGCCTTTTTGATCAATAATCGTCACCTTATCCGCTTGTAATTCTGGCACACTACTAGAAATTAAATGAATGATGGCGTCAATTTGACCTTGAGATAAAGCTCGACCTGGTAATAAAGTTAGTGCAACAGAGGCGGAAGGGAATTTTCTTTCTCGAACAAATAAAGAGGGTTTAGGCATCGCTAAATGCACTCTGGCATCATCTACACTACTAATAATGGCAATGGTTCTCGATAGTTCGCCTTCTAATGCTCGTTGATAGTTGATTTGTTCATTAAACTGACTCATGCCAAAACTTTCTTTGTCGAGTAGTTCAAAACCAATTGCGCCACCTTTAGGCAAACCCTGCTGGGCTATTCGTAAACGAGTATTATAAATTTGATTTTGGGGAATTAAGATAGTTGAGCCAGAGGATGAAAATTTATAGGGAATATTTAACTTATCAAGTTGGCTAATGATTTCACCGCCATCCTTATCATTCAAATTACTAAATAATACGCCATAATTATCGTCTTTAAGCCATAAGTAAGTAATACTACTAATTGCTATTACAATTACTCCTACAATAAGGAGTAGCATTTTACGATTTATTTTTAATTGATTAATAAAAGGTAACTTACTCAATATTGATTCGCCTTTGTTACCAACTGCCTGGCTATCCATATGTATCCTAACACTAAACTGACTAGATTAATTCTAGGGTTTATTATCTGTGTATTTAAAAAAATCAATAGCTAAAAAAGCATATGCTTTACCCTTTAGTTATCGCTTTTAGATTGTTATCTTTATGATAATTTACGTTATAACTTGATTAAGACGAATAACCGTGACCTTTATTATGAATAGTATTGATGCCTTTAATAGCACAACATTAACCCAACTTGATTTTTCACATAAGCAATCTATTAATCATAGTGAACAAAATTTTATGGCTGAATTAAAAATGGCATTAGATAAAATCAGTCAAACACAAATAGACGCTAGCCAGCAAGCCAAAGCATTTGAGATGGGTGAAGCCAATATCGCATTAAATGAGGTGATGGTTAGCATGCAAAAGTCTTCAGTTTCTTTACAATTTGGTATTCAAGTTCGCAATAAATTAGTCGCAGCATATCAAGAAATTATGAATATGAATGTTTAAACCTTTATCGGATGGTTACTTATCGACTAGATGATAATATTTTGGTTTAAAAAATAGTATTAATTAATCACCAATTTTTATCCTAAATTGGCTTAACATCACCACTATTGTTATTACAACGACTATCGAGATACTCGCTATAAGATTATTTTTGAAGTTAAAAATGCTTTAGTTATTGCGAAGTGAGCTAGTCACCAGTACAAGCAAAGTGTATACATTAACGATGTAAAATTAATAAAAAAAAGTTTGCGGAGTGGGGTTTTTGGCAGATAAAAATAGCTAAAAAACCCCGTTCCTCAATTATTTTTATTCTTTTTTTTAACTACTCTGTGAATAATCTAAACTAAATTGGCGATTGTTTGGTAGCTATCTATTTTGGCTTGATAATCAACCTGCTCACCAATTAATTGGCTTAATTCATTATGTCGAAGATGGATTAATTGCTTTAATTGCTCATGATAACTAAGAATATTATTGATATACATTTGAAGAATATCTTGTTGTGATAATGGTATATTATCAATAGTAGTTAACCCATTTTTGAGTTGAATATCACGTGCTAACTGCTGATATTTAGTTTGCCAACTAATTAATAATTCCCAATTTTCTTGTTGTGCATTAATTAGCATTTGCTCAACAACATAATTAAGTTGCTCGTATTGTTCTAGTACTAGACTCGTATTCAATGTTGCTACATCCATAACTATGCTATCTCTCGCCAAGCTTGGGCAATATTATTAAGCAGATCAAAACAAGTTTGCAGTATTTGCGTATCATTATGTAGATTAGCGAAAACCAGTTGCTGACTGATGTATTGATATAACTGATCTAAATTTTCAGCAATTTCACCGCCTTGCTCTAAATCAAGGCAACTTTTAAGCCCATTATCAATGATATTAATAGCTTTAGAAATGGCTTTTCCTTTACCAGCAATATTATCCTTTTGTATATATAACTCAGCTAAGCGAATAGCATTTAATGCGCCATCAAATAACAAAACAATAAGCTGATGAGGTGAAGCCTGACTAACGCTGGTTTCTAAATTAACTTGTTTATAAGCTTGAGATCCCATTTTATACATTGTTATGCCTTATTTTTTTAAATTCGCCATCATTTCAAATTGGGTGGTAAGATAATTACTCATACCATTTAATTCATTGATTAAGATATCTAGTTTTGTGAATTGTACCCGATAACGCTCGATAGTTTGGTCAATAGAGTTATTAACTTGGTCATAGCGTTTATCTAATGATTTTAAGGTAGAATTTAAACCGTTAGTTGCCGTATCAATCATGCCGTCGCTATCAATAAAGCTACTTACTTTGGCAAAGACTTCGTTGGCAATGCCAGTTGTTTCACCATCACCAGTAAATAAAATGGCGACTGCTTCACTGTTTTCTTTAAGGTTTTTTTCTAATTCGTTTTCTTTAATTACCAGCTTGCCATTACTATCCATATTGATACCAATTTGTGCTAATACCGATAATTCTCCTGTTTGACCTTTAGAAAATATAGAGCGAATACTTTGATCAATATTACGTAGAGTTGAATCACCAATCAGTGGGCCATTACTATTATTTAATTCATCTGAATTGGCATCACCAGCGGTAAATTGCGTTAAGCTTGATATGGTTGATTGTAATTGATTAAAGGCATCAACCCACTCTTTAAGGGCTTCTTGAGCTTTGTCATTGTCAGCGCTGATGGTTAAATTTTGCGCTGTTGTAGTGACTGCTTTTAATGTGATATCGACACCAGGAATAACCTCTTTAACGGTATTTGATGAGCTATTAATCGTTATACCATTAAAGCTAAATTTAGCATCTTGCGCTTTAGCTACTTCACTCATAGCTGATGAATCAGCTTGATTAGCATTAAAACCAATTAGTGAATTAAGTTTATCATCATCGGATGAAATAGAGGTAATGGCTTGTTGTTCACCGGTTTCTTTCGATGTGATAACCAGTTGATAGCTATCAGTTCCAGAACGGACAATAGTGGCATTTACCGTTGTTTCACTGGTTGAACCATCTTCATTAATCACCTTAGCTTGATTGATTGCATTGGCTATTGATTCGAGCGATGTGTCATCTTTGCCTAACGTGATATTTAATTTTTGGCCATTAGCTTGTTCTATTGTGAGGGTACGGGTTTCATTATCATTACCTAAAGCTGATGTTTTATCATTTATAGCATTCGTGGCAACACTATGTGCAGTGGCAAGTTGTTCGACGCTAACTGCATAATTACCTAATTGGGCCTTGCTATTTACATTAGTGGTAAAATAGTTGTCATTACCAGATGCAAAACGCGCTTGAAACAGCTCTTTTTTTTGCAGTTTTGCTGTTGCGCTGTTGAATGTTGATAATGCACTTTTTAATTTACCAAAACCGCTTATTTTATTATTAACTGCTTTTTGTTGGGCTTTTATCGGTGTAAGACGATTTTTCTCAACGGCTTCTAATTGATCTAATACTTCATTTAAATCAATACCAGAACCAATTCCTAATATACTCATTGCCATGATTGATTATCCTAATATAAATTCTTTCATCCCTTGTTTTATCGACCAATACCGTAAAAAGTTTAGCTGTTTTTAGTTTTTTATCTTTACTAATAAATAAGTCGGTTTTGGCAATGAGAATATTGATAATCAGTTTTATCTATTAAAAAATGAGTTAGTTATCTCAATCAATAGTGTTGTTAGCTGTCCTTTATGTTGCCTAACATTAAAATTGTGTAGTGAAACTTCCAATATCATTACTATTGATTGATTAGAAAATATATTGCCATGAATTAAATTGGGACAAGCTTAAGCTTTGTTGCCACAAATTTTTATTAAAGAAGGCTATCAACCAGTCGATTCAGCGATACATAACTTTGATTACTATACATATAAATATCTATGATGCCCTTTAATCATGTTCATCAAACAACTTAGTTATTCCGCTTTATTTAACCTCAATAAATAAAAATTCAAAAAAATATTAAAGTTTCCTTTTTTAATACCGATAACTAAACCATCAGCATATATATTGAATTTTTTTTCAATATCTCGTTGATCTAACTAATCATATTAAAGGAGATAAAAATGGCACAAGTAATTAATACTAATACTATGTCTTTAATGGCAAGAAACAACCTTAATCATTCTCAAAGCGTGCTTGGAACTGCAATTGAGCGTCTATCATCTGGTATGCGTATCAACAGTGCTAAAGACGATGCCGCTGGTCAAGCAATCGCTAACCGTTTTTCTTCTAGTATTCGTGGTTTAACTCAAGCTGCACGTAATGCCAATGACGGTATTTCAATTGCACAAACTACAGAAGGTGCATTAAACGAAATCAATAATAACGTACAACGTATTCGTGAATTAACTGTTCAAGCAGCAAACGGTACTAACTCTGAAAGCGATCTTGTATCAATCCAAAATGAAATCGATCAACGTTTACAAGAGATCGACCGTGTATCAGCACAAACTGACTTCAATGGTACTAAAGTATTATCAGAAGACAAAACACTTAACATTCAAGTTGGTGCAAATGATGGTGAAATCATTGCTATCAATTTAAAACAAATTGACAGCGATAAATTAGGTTTATCTGGTTTTAATGTATCTGATGCGCCAACCGCAGATCCATTAAAAACAATCGATGAAGCATTATCAAAAATTGATGAATTACGTGGTGAGCTTGGTGCGGTACAAAATCGTTTTGAATCAACCGTAACTAACATCAACAATACTGTAAATAACTTAAGTTCAGCACGTAGCCGTATTGAAGATGCAGATTATGCTGAAGAAGTATCTAATATGACTCGTGGTCAAATCTTACAACAAGCAGGTACTTCAGTATTAGCACAAGCTAACCAAGTACCACAATCAGTATTGTCTTTATTACAATAAAACAATACAAGTACATAACTAGAATTTTGGTCACTCTAATTTTGTACGATAACAATAGTGGTATTTTTTAATACCACTATTGTTAATAATGTTAATTACCTATTTTTTAATATCTTATTCTTGCCATTAATTCAATCAATTATCGTCATAATAATCATTAGCATTTTTTTACATTGGTTCAGAAAAATGAGTGATAGCCTGTATAACTCTCAAGGTGTAGTGAATCAAATCGATTGGCAACAATATCTATATTTAGTTCGTAATGAAGCGTTAAAATTAGCTGTTCGATTGCCAACAACGATTGAACTTGATGACTTACTGCAAGTTGGTTATATAGGTTTATTAGAGTCTATAAAACGCTATGATGCATCTCAAGGTTATACTTTTACTACCTTTGCTACTCCGAGAATAAAAGGGGCTATGCTAGATGAATTGCGTAGTCGAGATTGGTTACCACGGCAAACACGGAAAAAAATTAAAGATGTCACTAATGCTATTAATGAATTAGAACAAAAATTAGGCATACCTCCCAATGATCAGCAGATAGCTGCACATCTGCAATTATCTCTTACTGAATATCACAAAGTATTATTAGATTCAAATTATAGCCAAATCTGTTCTTATGATGAGATTCACAAAAAACTCGGCGATAATTTGGATGCGTTAATTGAGCCTGACGCCGATAACAATCCTTTTGCTTCCATTATTAATGATGAAATTCGCAATATTATTGTTCAACAAATTAGTAACTTACCAGAAAAAGAAAAAATGGTTTTAGCTCTCTATTATCAAGAGGAATTAAATTTAAAAGAGATTGGAAAAGTGTTGGATATTAGCGAATCTCGAGTAAGTCAATTACATAGCCAAGCAATTAAACGAATACAAAGTAAAATTGTTTTATAAAAAAAAGAATTAAAACAGTAAAACATGGAAAAATAAATCGAAAATAAATTGAAATGATTTTTTTATTGACCTTTCGAATTTAAAAATGTAACTTTAAGTTTAAAAAAGTGGTGTTAGTTGTATTTTATTAATTTTGCGTTTTTTTATACGAACGCAAGCAGATATGGATTGTGGTGGTTAAATTGGGAAATATACAAGATGACGATATTTTGAAATGTATTCATCATTTAAATCTTTCAACGCTTTTATTAAGTCAAAAGATGATTGAAAAAGATAAAGTGATGGCGATGTATCGATTAGGAATTGATGAAAAAACAGCTGATATCTTGAGTAATTTAAGTGCTTCTCAAATGTTGGTTCTATCTGAAACCAATCAATTAACATTTCAATTTAGATTTAAAAATTCGGCAATGATGGAAAAATTAACTGAGGAATCTCGCGTTAGTGATATAAAGCAGATGCATACAGGGATCCTTCTATCAAGCTTACTTTTAGATTCAATTAATAAGTAGGTAGATGATAAAGATGAGTAGCACAAGTATTATTCAAAAGTATAAAGAAGTTCAATTAGCTATTCGATTAATTTCACTCGGCGCTAGAATCCAAATGTTAGAAAGTGAAACCAATTTAAGCCGTGGTAAATTAATTAAATTATATAAAGAAATTCAAGGATGTCCTCCTCCTAAAGGTTTACTTCCCTTTTCAACTACGTGGTTTATGACTTGGGAGCCCAATATTCACTCAAGTATGTTTTATAATGCTTACCATTTTTTAGTTAAAAATGGCATTAAACCTGGTGTTCAGGCCATTTTAAAAGCCTATCAACTCTATTTAGAACAGTGTTCCTTTCCTCAAGATGAAGAGCCTATTTTAGGATTAACCCGAGCATGGATTTTAGTTAAATTTGTTGAAAGTAATGTTATGCAGCAGTCAAGTTGCAAGGAGTGCAAAGGGCGATTTATTACCCATGCTTATCAACCTCATAATAGCTTTGTGTGCAGTTTATGCCAGCCACCATCAAGAGCAGAAAAAAATAATAAAACACATAAAGAGAGTCATGCCAAATGTTTACAAGTTTTATCAATACCAAATGCATTTAATTTAGTCACAGCAAATCAGGTAACAATTTAAGTAAACATTAAGCTGTAAAACAGAGTTAGTTATATTTTATGGAGATAAAGGAAAGCCAATGCTAATAATTATAGGATATATTGTGGTTATCGCTTCAGCCTTAGTCGGCTATGTGCTAAGTGGCGGGTATTTGGCGGTACTTTTTCAGCCATTAGAGTTTCTCATTATTGGTGGGACAGCTATTGGTGCTTTCATTGTCAGTAATGAAAAGAAAGTTATCAAAGCGACACTTAAATCGCTAGGTAATTTATTTAAAACCTCAAAATATAATAAAACACTTTATTTAACATTAATTAATTTAATGTACACCATATTAACTAAAGTGCGTCAAAGTGGTGGCTTATCGATTGAAGAAGATATCGATAATCCCAAAGAGAGTGAGTTATTTAAAAAATACCCACTTATTTTAGCCAATCCGCAAGTTTGTGATTTTATCACTGATTATTTACGTTTGATGATCAGTGGCAATATGGAAGTATATGAAATCGAAGCACTAATGAATGAGGAAATAGAAACCTATACTCATGAACTTGAAAAACCAGCTGATGCTATTGCTAGCGTCGGTGATGGTTTACCCGCTTTTGGTATTGTGGCAGCAGTTATGGGGGTTATTAACACCTTAGCACAAGCTGACCGACCAGCTAGCGAATTGGGTGAGCTTATTGCCCATGCTATGGTTGGTACCTTTTTAGGTATTTTACTTGCTTATGGTTTTGTGTCGCCTTTAGCAGCATTATTAAGGCAAAAAAATGCCGATACAGTAAAAATTTTAGAATGTACTAAAGTGATTCTTATTGCCAGTATGCATGATTATGCTCCGCAAATTTGTATTGAGTTTGGTCGCAAAACAATTTTTTCCCACGAACGGCCATCTTTCTTTGAATTAGAAAAATATATTCAAGAAGTGAAAGATAAAAACGCTAACCCAACAGAAAATAATGAATAATGAAAAAGAAGTCAGTAAGAATAATTATTTCTAAAAAGAAATCCGGTCATGGCGGTGGCCATCATGGTGGATCATGGAAGATTGCTTATGCTGACTTTATGACGGCGATGATGGCGCTATTTCTCGTCATGTGGTTAATTGCTAAGTCCAGTCCACAAGAGTTACAAGGCATTGCTGAATACTTTAGAACACCATTGATATTAGGTCAAAATGGTGGCAAAAATATCAGTGATAGTGAAAGTCCGATACCGGGTGGTGGCGATGATGTATCTAAAAATGTAGGTGAAGATAAAAATACCATATTGAATGTCGAGTCTGATTTGAATCAAGATGAAAAAAAGCAATTAATTGATACAGCGAATAAAATATATGAAGTATTTGAACTTGATCCTCGATTGCAGAAATTAGCCGCTAATCTTATTGTTGAACTAACAGAAATGGGGCTAAGAATTCAGATTTTAGCCACCGATGATAAACCGATGTTTGATGTTGGTAGTGCGGTTATTCATCCTAATATGCAAGAAATTTTGTATGCTTTAGCACCAATCATAAATTCGTTACCTAATAAAATGACGTTATCTGGTCATACTGATGAGCGTCAGTATATAACCGGCGATCGTGGTTATAGTAACTGGGAGTTATCCGCAGATAGAGCAAACTCATCAAGAAGAGAGTTGATAGCTGGTGGATTAGATTCCAATAAAATCATTCGTATTATTGGTTTAGCCGATACGGTGGGATTAAATAACCCAAATTACAGCAAAGATGCCAATCGTCGTATTAGTATTTTAATTTTGAACAAATCAGCACAGCAGTATATTGAAGATGAAAATACCATGACTGGCATCGATTTTTTAAAACAGGCCAAACAAATTAAATCAGAATAATATCAACATAAATACTCAGATTAAGCTGGTTAAAAAATTAAAATCAAAAAAAATCCATTTTTATCTAAAAATAACTAAAGTTTTTAAATTGTAGGCCGATATAAATAATAACACTTTAGTTTAATAATTTTATTATTAACTGAGATTATATTTAGGAGCCTTTATGTCAAATTCATTGATGAATACCGGTATTAGTGGATTAAATACAGCACAAAATATGCTTAATGTGATTAGCAATAATATTAGTAATGCACATACAGTTGGTTATAATCGCCAGCAGCAAATTTTGCGTCAAGCAAACGGCACTAAGTATAATTTTGGCTTTGTAGGTAATGGTGTTGCGGTATCATCAGTTAACCGCGCATATAACAGTTTTGTGGTTGGTCAATTACGCCAATCACAATCGCAAAATGGTTCGATAAAAGCCTATTACAATGAATTATCAAAAGTCGATAATTTACTAGCTGAAAACGAAAACAGTATTTCCTCACAATTAAATAATCTGTTTGCTAGCTTAAATAAGCTCTCTTCCAATGCGGGTGATGCAGCAACGAAACAGACAGTGATTAGTGATCTTACCTCTTTAGTCAGCCAGTTCAATAAAACGGAATTGAATTTAAAAAATCAGATTGCCAATATCAATACTGAACTGACAAATAACATAGATAAAGTTAATACTTATACCCAACAAATTGCCGATCTCAATCAAAAAATTGCCAAATTACAGGCTGTAAGTGGTGGTCATGAACCTAATTCTTTACTAGATGAACGAGATCAACTGGTAACTGAATTAAGCGAACTGATTGGTATAACAGTTAGCGAGCAAAATGGCCAATATAATATTTCGCTTAGCAATGGTTTAAGCTTAGTACAAGGCGCATCGACAAATCAGTTAGCGGTGCAGCCTTCGGCCTCTGATCCTGCCTTAAATACGATTATTTACACCCATAATTCTGGTGCGACACAAGAACTGACAAGTCAAAATATCGCATCAGGCCGATTAAATGGATTATTAGCTTTTCGTGATGGACCACTCCTTGAAGCTCGCAATCAATTAGGGTTGCTGGCGTTAAATTTAGCTGAGCGCTTTAATGAAGTACATACGGCTGGCGTTGATGTTAATGGCGATCCTGGCGAAAAACTATTTGATTATCACAAACCAACTAGTATTGCTAATAGCCAAAATCAAGGTAATGCTACCGTTAAAATGGATTATAACTCGGTAACAGAAGTCAAAGCTTCTGATTATAAAATAGAGTTCAATGGCAATGATTGGGTAGTAACCAGATTATCTGATAATCAACAAATTACCCCACAAGTTAGCGATGGTAAGTTAGTGTTTGACGGCTTATCGATTGAAATTAGTGGCAATGCGGTTGCTGGTGATAGCTTTTTACTTAAACCTGTTGCCGATGTAGCCTCATCATTACAGTTACTGGTTAAAGATGTAAATAAACTCGCTACCGGTATTAACGATGATGAAAATGGTAGTGGTGATAATCGAAATGTGGCAAAACTACTTGATATACAAAATGAAAAACTAGTTAATGGTACTAAAACCTTAAATAGTGCGTATACATCATTAGTTAGTTATATAGGTAGTGAGACGCAGACAGCTAAAATTTCAGCGCAATCGAGTCAAAATATCACTCAAGAAATTTATGAGCAGAATCAATCTATCTCTGGTGTGAATATCGAAGAAGAATATATTTCTATGCAAGTTTATATGCAATATTACCAAGCAAATGCCAAAGTTATTGATGCGGCAACGACAATATTTGATACCATTTTAGGTTTGGCCAAATAATAAAAGGATTTAAACATGCGACTTAGTACTCATTCAATGTATCAAAAAAATCTAAATAGTATTTTAAATACCAATACCAAGTGGCAAAAGTCAGGATTACATTTTGCAACTGGCAAGAAAATATTATCACCTTCAGATGATCCAATGGGTGCTTCACAAACATTAATTTTAAAGCAAGCTCAATCAAGAAATAACCAATTTCAAGCAGCACGAGATAGTGTTGATAAATCATTAAGTCGGCAAGATACAGTATTAAAAGAAGCGAATACTGTGATTCAATCAATCCAAGAAACTTTAGTTTATGCCGGTAATGAGACGTTAAATGATGAAAACAGACAAGATTTAGCTAATAAGCTACAAGGATTAAAAGATCAGTTAATTTCGTTAGCCAATGCTAAAGATACCAATGGTAATTATCTGTTTGCTGGTAATAAAAATGATACCCCTCCTTTTGTGGTTGATGAAAGCGGTAAAGTGAATTATGTCGGTGGTTCAACCACGATTAATGTTTTCATCGATGATACCCGTGAAGTATCGCTAAGTTTTACTGGTCAACAGATTTTTATGACAGGCGCCAATACAGAAGTAGAAAGTGATGTCTTTGCGAGTATCGATTATGCCATAGCGGCATTGCAAATTGGTTTAGATGATAATGATCCTGAAGCTATTGAACAGTTTCGATTAGGTTTATCTAAAGCCAGTCAAGGTGTTGATAACTCATTTGAAAACATCTCGACTGTTAGAGCTGCAGGCGGAAATGTATTGGCTGAAGTCGAAAGATTAACCGCACTGGGTAAAACCTTAGATATTGATTTTGAAACGCAAATTAGTCAAATTGAAGATGTTGATTGGTATGAAGCGATTTCAGATTATGTGATGCTACAAGCAAATTTACAAGCAGCACAATATACATTTATGAACATGCAAAACATGTCATTATTTCAAATGAAATAATCTATTATTAATTTTTACACATCCTAAACATGACTATTCATCTAACAAACAGGGGGTTACAACCTCCTGATTATCAAATTTCTTACTATTATCATTTTATTATCATACTGTTTTTTATATTGCTATGCTGATGACCAGCTATTTGCCAAAGGGTGAGAAACGTGATTATAGGTGATCTCGATATGTTCAACTAACGCATTATTAGTTATTTATTGACTATAGCGCAGAGTTTGGTCTACTTTTGGGCTGTGATAATAATGTAATTTATTTAACAGCTATATTTATTTAAGCACTATTTAAAGGCAATTTGTCTAAATCCAGATATTGATTTTTTCGGTGTATTTTTGGCAATTTGCTCGATTCGACCAATAATTTGGATCAGTTTCTCGCTATAGTTAGGATCAGTTGCATAGTGTGCGTCTTGTAGTGCTTTGGCTGCTGTTCTAGCATCGGGAGCATTAACAACTGCACGATAACGTGGGCTTTTGGTTAATAAATTAAGGTAATCAGTTAATGCATGTTGTTTACTGTTGTATACCCTAAATTCATCTTTAATTTTAACCATATTGTTATTTAGGAATTCTTGAGTAGTTAACCGAGTTGAATCACCTTGCCATGATGAGGTTGCTTTTATACCGAAATAGTTATAACTCGGCTTATTATCAGCCGTTTTTATTTGTTTTTTACCCCAACCGGTTTCTAAAGCTGCTTGAGCAATAATGACTTCATAAGGAATACCAGATATTTTCGATGCCTGCTTTGCTGGCTCAAACCATTCGATGACAAATTGGCTAATATGGTCTTTATCAACTTTGTTGAGCGAAGTTGGCAAGGTTGATTCATTAACATTGGCTTTGGTTAAATTGTTGGCTTTATGCTGTTGATAAAGCATTTGCCCTAATGCTGCTGGCGATAAATTGGATGAATTATCACTAAATAAAGATTGTGCCAATCGCATATTGGTTTGATTATTATTCGCTTGAGCTTGTGAATGAATATTAAGCGTAGAATGTGGCTGATTAGTTAATTGTTTAACAATAACATTAGATAGCCCTAAACCTTTACCTGCCGCTTGTTGAGCAATTTGTTGATCAAACATAGAGGTAAATAATTGCATTGCTGATTGATTAAATAAACCGCCATTGGGTACCGCTTTGCGCATAGATTGCATCATCATATTTACAAATAGTGTCTCAAACTGATCAGCAACTTGTTTTATGCTGTCAGTTGATCCACTAACGGCATTACGTTTTAATTGATTAATGCTAGAAAAATCATAAGCAAAACGATTCATGGACTGATTTATTAGGTTTTTCATTTCAATAGTTCTGCTTTAAATAGTTTCCAGTGCGGCATGCAAACAACCCGCGGTTTTTAATGCTTCTAGTATCGACATTAACTCAGTAGGATTGGCACCTAATAAGTTAAGTGAATGAATAACTCGATTTAGATCGGCGCCAGACGCTAAATTCTGCAGTGCGCCACCATCTTGCTCGATAGTTACTTCATCATCTGGAACTACTGCTGTGTTGCCACCGGCGAGTGGCGTATTGGGTTGGCTAACTTTCAATTTGTTATTTACCACTACGGATAAATTACCATGTGCAACGGCACAATTGTCTAATTGTACTTTTTGATTCATGACCACGACACCAGTACGTGTATTAATCACCACTTTAGCGGAAATAGGGCTAGCACTAATTTGGAGATTTTGAATTGTAGATAATAATTTAACTCTTGCTTGACTGTCTTGTGGCATAGTCAATTTTACGGTCATGCCATCTAAAGCAATGGCGATATTTTTTTGCACTTTGTTAATAGCATCAGCAATTTTTGTAGCCACAGTAAAATCAAAATAGTTAAGATGTAAATGAATAGTGCTGTTTTCATCTAAGCGTGTAACTAATTCTCTTTCGATGGTTGCACCGCTAGGAATGGTGGCACCAGCCATTTGGTTAACCGTTACACTACTGCTTCTACTGCTTGCCCCCATACCACCAACAAAAAGATTACCTTGTGCAATCGCATAAACTTGGTTATCGGCGCCTTTTAATGGTGTCATAATCAATGTACCACCACGCAGGCTTTTGGCGTTGCCTAATGACGAAACAACCACATCAATTTGTTGGCCAACACGCGCATAAGACGGTAATTTAGCCGTGACCATTACCGCAGCCACATTTTTTAACTGCATGTTGCTTCCTGATGGCACGGTAATACCTAATTGTGAGAGCATATTGGTGATACTTTGTATCGTAAATGGTGTCTGTGAAGTTTGGTCACCGGTACCGTCAAGCCCTACCACGATACCATAGCCGACTAAGGCATTTTCGCGAACGCCTTGTATTGTCACCAAATCTCTTATTCGCTCGGCATAACTAGAAGGGACAATCACTATTAGCAAAACAAAACAGATAAAAGTACGTAATTTATTTAGCATAATGATACTCATTAAAATGGCGAAAGATTAAAAAACAGGCGCTGTAACCAACCCATTGTTTGTGCTTCATCGATGTAGCCATTACCTACATATTCAATACGAGCATCAGCGACCTGAGTTGATATAACGGTATTACTACCACTTATTGTCCGAGGGTTAACAACACCTGAAAATCGAATAAATTCTGTGCCCTGATTTATTGCAATTTGTTTTTCACCAATCACTTTTAAATTACCATTAATCATGACATCTTGAACGGTGACGGTAATGGTACCGCTAAAGGTATTTTTAGCATTGGCACCACCAGAACCCTTAAAATCATTGCTACCTGAGATATCGGTATCCACTTTACCACGACCAACTAGCCCATCTAAAAAGTGCGGTACGGTTTTTACCCCTAAATTGACCCCACCATTACGGCCGGCATTAATGGATGAACTTTTACTTGCGCTAACGTTTTCTTGTAAAACAATAGTTAATACATCACCAATATTGCGTGGTCGACGATCTTCAAACATCGGTTGATAACCAAAACTACTTGGTTGTGAGGCTTGATAAATGGAACCACTGCTGTTCACAATTTCTGGCATTTTTGGAACAATACTGGTATCGCCTTCAACTAATGCTTTTTTAGGTAATTGACTACAACCAACTAACGACAAAGTTATTAAAATGTAAAGATATCTCATTACCGCTATCATTTTGTTAGATTTATAATTGATTTAAACGTTGCAACATTTGGTCAGATGCCGATATTGCTTTACTATTAATTTCGTAAGCACGTTGTACTTGAATCATATTAACCAGCTCTTCGGCCACATTTACATTTGACGTTTCAATATAACCTTGGTATAGCAATCCAGCACCATTGAGCCCCGGTGTATTTTCAGTTGGTGCACCAGAACTTTCGGTTTCTAGATATAGATTTTCACCAACGCTTTCTAATCCGGTGTCATTGATAAAAGTGTGTAATGTTAATTGACCAACTTGTACTTGAGTTGATTGATTAGCTAAGGTGACATTGACGATGCCATCACGTGCTACGGTCATTTTTATAGCATTGGATGGAATGTTAATTGTTGGTTGAATTTCATAACCGGCAGCTGTTACTAACTGACCATTTTGATTAACTTGAAAAGCGCCACTGCGGGTATAGGCTTGCGTTCCATCAGGCATAAGAACTTGGAAAAATCCTTGTCCATTAATGGCAATATCACTACTGTTATCGGTTAATTCTAAATTACCTTGGCTATGAATTCGTTCGGTTGCAACTGGTCTTACACCGGTACCAATTTGTAATCCTGAAGGTAATGTTGTTTGTTCTGAAGATTGCGCTCCTGGTTGGCGAACTGTTTGGTATAACAGATCTTCAAAAACGGCGCGTTGGCGTTTAAAACCCCCTGTACTCACGTTGGCTAAATTATTGGAAATAATATCCATATTCATTTGTTGCGCAGTTAAACCGGTTTTTGCAATCCATAATGATTTAATCATTGCTGTTTCCTATTTTAGTTAAGTTAACGATAATATTTGGTTGGCTTTTTGGGCATTTTCGTCGGCAGTAGTAATTTGTTTCATCTGCATTTCAAATTGACGTGAATGGCTAATTAGATTCACCATTGCCGTTACCGGATTAACATTACTGCCTTCGAGTACTCCGGACATCAATTTTGCATTAGGGTTATCTTGTAACACGGCACCACGATTATTTATGGTTGCCTCAGTGGCATGGAAAAATCCATCATCACCACGTACCAATTCATTGCGTTCAAGGTGAACTTTTTTTATTTTTCCTACTTGGGCAATGGTGGTGCGTTTATCGCCAGCACCTAAAGCTGATAAAGTCCCATCAGTACTGACACTAACTTGTGAACGCTGAGGTACCGTTAATACGCCATTATCACCAAGTAACGGAAGGCCTTGAATGTTAAGTGTACCGTTTTCATCGATTTGAATCGCACCATTACGGGTATATCCTTCACTGCCATCAGCTAACTGTACTGCTAGCCAATCGTCTTGGGATAAAGCAACATCTAAATTGCGTCCAGTGTAATTAAAGGCACCGATTGTTGAATCATAGGTTGGCGTAGTTGCCGTTACCATAGTTCTTGTCGGCATACTACTACCGACAATAGGAACGGCTTTCATTGCTGTTAATTGCGCCCGAAAGCCAACTGTCGATACATTAGCTAAATTATGACTAGTTATGGACTGTTGATTTAATGTTTGGCTTGCGCCAGACATAGCAGTATAAATAACGCGATCCATAAATACTCCTTAAATTATCTTAAATTAACCAATGTATTAAGGATTTGATCCTGAGTTTTAATGGTTTGTGAATTAGATTGATAATTACGTTGGGCAACAATCATATTGACTAACTCTTGGCTCATATCGACATTGGATGATTCAACTGCACCACTGGTTAGTAAACCAAAAGTACCAGTATTAGCTGAGCCTAATACTTCACCACCAGATTTAAGGGTCGCCCGCCAGTTATTGTTACCAGCTGATTCTAAGCCATTAACATTGGCAAAATCAGCCATGGCAATTTGACCTAACAACATCGTTTGTTGGTTAGAATAGACGCCATAAATTGAGCCATCATCACTGATACTATAGCCAACCAGATCACCAGCAGCATAACCATCAACGACAGGGGTTTTAATGCTACCGACTTCTTTACCCATATTTTGTTGAGTACTGTTTGCTAATGACAGCGTGAAGCTATTGTCGGCTGAACCATTAAGCCCATTAATATTAATCGTCATTTCTGGATCACTAATTAATTTGCCTGATGAATCAAACTCCATTTGCCCTAATGCTTGTAGGCTTGCGTTAGGATCACTACTATCAAGATAATGAACATCCCATTGATTATCAGCCGTTTTAACATAAAAAAGCTGAACATTACGTTGATTACCTAAAGAATCATAAGTGGTGATCGTAGTTGAATAATTAAAGGTATCAGCATCGGTGGCATTAATTGGTTGTTTTTCAGGTACTTTGCTATTTGAATTTAAATTTGTTTGCAAAGAGGCTTTATTGGTTGCTGATGCATTTAACATCTCTTGTGAAATCTTTAATGGGCCTGGTGCTGAACCTTGTTGGATCTGTGGTGGCGTGCCTGTGGCAAGATAACCGGTTAATTGAAAACCATCCGCTGAGATAATATTGCGATCAGCATCTAATTGAAACTGGCCATTACGGGTATAATAGATTTGACCACTACTATCAACTAAGCGGAAAAAGCCATTACCAGAGATAGCAACATCTAGACTATTATTGGTTGACGTTGTGGTGCCATCATTAAAATTTTGCATAACGGCAGCCACTTTGACGCCCATTCCTACTTTTGAACCAGCATAAATATCGGCAAATGAAATGCTAGCACTTTTAAAGCCAACTGTTGCAGAATTGGCAATATTATTACCAATAACATCTAATTGTTTTGATGCGGCATTCATACCACTAATTGCTTGAGAAAATCCCATATTAACTTATTCCCCTTTAAAGAATTTGACGTACTTCGTCAATACTAATTGAACCAAGTATCCCTAAATCAAGTAATACTTTATTATTAACTTTGCTATTAATTACGCCGTATACAACCGAGTAAGATAGTGGTGTGGACGATACTTTTTGCCCGTCATAAGTGGCATTAACCGAAAACGTATAACTACCATCTGGCGCCAGTGTTCCATCATTCAGTTCCCCATCCCAAGTAAAAGAGCTAACTCCAGCAGGAATCGAACCTAAATCGACCTCACGTACAACATTGCCATTTTCATCTTTGATGGTAATGACCACTGACTCAGCATCACGCATAAGTTCAAAGCCAAATGGTGTGGTAATAGTTTCTTTTTCACTTTCCGAACCTTCCACTTCTGATGTAGCGACTAAAATTTTATTACCTGGAACCATGACACCTTTACCAATCATGTTGCTGGCATTGACTGATAAGCTATCGTCAATTTGGCCTGAAACCATACCTAATGTGGTATTCAGTCGTTCGATACCCGCTAACGTATTGATTTGAGCTAATTGCGAGGTTAACTGACTGTTATCCATTGGATTGGTAGGATCTTGATTTTTCATTTGGGCAATAAGTAATGTTAAAAAATTATCTTGTAGTTCCTGACTAGAGTTACCATCAGACGTACCTTTCTTTAGCGCTTGTGGACTGGCCATATTAGTTGATTCTGAAACTGCTACATTTGAGATACCCATCAATTACGCCCTTTTATTGTCCTAGAGTCAGTGTTTTTAGCATTAAACTTTTTGCGGTGTTAATCACTTCTACATTTGCTTGGTAGCTACGAGATGCAGAAATGGTATTAACCATCTCTGCTACTACATCAACGTTAGGTTTTTGAATGTAGCCTTGTTCGTCAGCCAAAGGATGATTAGGTTCATAAACTAAATTCATTGGCGCAGGATCTTCAATAACTTGTGCTACTTTTACTCCAGCAACACTATTGGAATAACCATTGTCATCGACTTGAAAGATAACTTGTTTGGCTCGATAAGCTTGACCAGAAGTACTGGTAACACTATCAGCATTAGCTAAATTACTGGCACTGACATTCATTCGTTGTGTTTGTGCCATTAAGGCTGAACCAGAAACCGAAAAAATAGAGAAGCTCATGATGATTATCCTTGCTGTAATACCGAAATGACATTTTTAAACTGTTCACCTAAAAAGGTTAAATTACTTTGATAGTGGATACTGTTATCCATAAAAGCAGTTCGTTCTTGCTCCATCTCAACAGTGTTGCCATCAGCAGATGATTGATAAGGAATACGATAAAGAAGATTATAATTAGTGAAATCAGCGCTAGTTATTTGAATATGTTTTGCAGAAGTAATATTTAGTTTTATATTATTGTGGGTCGATTGATTATTGATGGCTCTGTTTAATTCAGTATTAAAATCAATGTCTCTCGCTTGGTAATTAGGCGTATCACTATTAGCAATATTGGTTGCAAGTATATTTTGACGTTTTTCACGAACATTGAGTGCTTGTTGGTGAAAATTAACGAAAGTATCTAATTTATTTAGCATAAAATCATCTCATCCTGATAGATAAAAAGAATTTTAAGCAAATCAAAAAAAAATCATCGTATAAATAACGATAAAAATTGCCCTTATTTCAACATTCGATAGGTGAGCTTATAAAGTACAATTTAGTTATCAATAATTATATGAACCCCGACAAATATGCCTCAGATTATTAGATTGTTGTTTCTTTTTTGTATGTTAGGTAGTTCAAAAATAGTTTGTGCCACTGCACTTGAAAAACAAATTAGTGATCTGATCCATCAACAACTTATTGATGTGAATGTTGATAAAGTTGTCATTAATTATCCAACTGCAAAACCGCAATTAAGTTGTGACTCACCAACATTGGCAATATTGAATAAAAATAAACAATGGGGCAATTTAACGATTACCGCCAGATGTGAAAATATCACTAAATATATCCAGATATACGTCGCTGTGAGTGGTCATTATGTTATTGCTAAACAAGCCATTAGTGCAGGAACATTAATTACTGAACAACTGGTAAAAATGCAACCTGGTCAGTTAGATAAATTACCAGCAACAGTAATTTTAAATCAATCTGAAGTTATCAATCATCTTGCTTTACGTAATATTAATGATGGTGAAGTAATAAAAAATTCAATGCTGCAGAAAAACTGGTATGTTAAAGTCGGTCAAACCGTAAAGGTCATTATTAATGGCGAAGGTTACTCAATTGCAACGCATGGCAAGACATTAAGTAATGGGGCATTGGGAGAATCAATTAATATTAAACTTAATACGGGTAATGTTGTTGAAGGTGTTGTTAATGAAAAAGCTATCACTATTATCAATAAATAAAATTAATGATTTTTTGATTTTTGCCGATAATTAGACTAAACCAACCCTATAAACCTTGACTTGAATTAAAGGAATTTTATGAGTATAGATGCAACAAAATTGGTTACAGCAGTATCGGGATTGCTAAATCGTGATTTAATAAATGGACAAAATAAAGAAACTAAAGCATCTGTGCAAACGTCAAATAGCTTAAATTTGAATAGCAATGTCAAATTGAGCCAAAACACTATCGCATTATTACATTCGACAGAAAATGATATTGATATTAGTAAAATTGAGAAAATAAAACAGGCCATTACTAATGGTAACTTAGTCATCAATCCAAATAAAATTGCAGACGAAATTATTAAGCAAACTCTTGAAGAGATTGAAAGCTAATTAATTTTTGAAGGAATATCATGATGTTAGAGTTAGATAACATTTTTCATAATGTAACAGTCATGTTGCAATCACTTTCAGATATTCTAGAGTCTGAACAGCAAATCCTAATTGGGACTAATACAATTAGCCAATTAAATGACGTTATAAATCAAAAAAGCCAATTACTTATCGAGTTAAAGTTACTTGATGAAAAACGGTTAAAAGTAAGTGCACGCTATAATATCCAATCACCTTATAGTGAAAACCCTGAGCTAGCGTTGAAATGGCAAGCCATCACGAATACCACTCAGCGATTAGCTCAAATCAATAGGGATAACGGTATACTTATTCAAAATCGTATGAATATGACACAACAATCGATTGATTATTTAAAAAGTATTAATAACCCCGCGGTTTACACTTATCACGGTTATCAACAGCCTGAAACGATTTCATCTAAACGTGCTAAAGTTTAATCATTTTAATGCTATTTAAAGCTAAACGAGCTAAATAACCAGTAATTTGGGGTCTTATTAAGCCAATAACTTTAATCAGTTGCGTTCATACTGTGCTATCAAAGTAAAGTGTAATTAGACAGTAAAATTGGTTTAACTGATATATGGCTGATGATAGTGATCTAGATAAAAGTGAACAACCCACCGATAGTAAATTAAAAAAGGCTAAGGAAAAGGGTCAAATTCCTCGATCTCGTGAGTTAACATCGCTAATGATATTGTTAGTTGGCATTATGTTATTTTGGATAATGGGAACACATTTTGTCAGCAAATTAAAAACAATTATTCAGCACGCCATGTTAGTTGCCCACCGAACCGATGATGATAAACAGATTATTTTCAATTTAATTAATTTATTAACCGCTGGATTTTGGGCAATTTTACCTATTTTTGTGGGATTAGTTATTGTCGCTATCATTGCTCCGCTTAGTGTTGGTGGTTTGCTGTTTAGTCTACAATCGATTAAACCTAATTTAGGTAAATTGAATCCTATTAGTGGATTTAAACGGTTATTTAGTCTGCGAATTTTTTCAGAACTGTTTAAAAGTATTCTTAAAGTGGTTTTAATCGCTTTTGCTGCAGCTCTATTTTTGATACATCAATTTCCTAATATGTTAGCACTACCCAGTATGTATTTAAATAATGCGTTATCTCAGGTAATGCAATTGCTGATTTATGCTAGTTTATTGATTGTATTAGCCTTAATACCAATGGTAGGTTTTGATATTTTTTACCAAATATGGAGCAATTTGAAAAAGTTAAAAATGTCAAAGCAAGAAGTGAAAGATGAGTTTAAAGAGCAAGAAGGTAATCCGCAAATTAAAGGGCGTATTCGACAAATGCAGCAGGCAATAGCAAGGCGTAGGATGATGAAAGATGTCCCTAAAGCTAATGTTATTGTTACTAACCCAACCCATTATGCGGTTGCTCTGCAATATGATGAAAAAACCATGAGCGCTCCCAAGATATTGGCTAAAGGTACCGATAATATAGCGAGCAGAATCAAACAAATTGCTCAAGAGCATCAGATCCCACAATTAGAAGCGCCACCTTTGGCTCGAGCATTATATCGCCATGGTGAGATAGGTAAATCAATACCAGCAGAGCTCTATGCTGCGGTAGCACAAATTCTCGCTTGGGTTTATCAATTAAAAAGATGGCATAGATATGGTGGTGAAAAACCACTCAAACCAACCAATTTATCAATCCCAGAATCTTTATCTGTGAATAAATAAAGGTAATTGTAATTGTTATGATGAAATCAAAATTAACTAATCTATTATCAATAAATAGCTTAAAAAGTGGTCATTATCGAATTTTAACTGGGCCAATGTTGATTTTATTGATTCTTTCGATGATGGTATTACCTTTACCCGCATTTATTTTAGATCTCTTTTTTACTTTTAATATTGCCTTATCGATTATCATTTTGATTGTGGCACTGTTTACTAAGCGAGTTCTTGATTTTGCCGCTTTTCCCACCGTTTTATTGTTTGCAACTTTATTGCGCTTATCCCTTAATGTTGCCTCAACTAGAGTGGTGTTACTAAAAGGCCATACTGGTAGTGACGCGGCTGGTCGAGTAATTGAAGCTTTTGGCCACTTTTTAGTTGGTGGTAATTTTGCCATTGGTATTGTTGTGTTTATCATTTTAGTTATTATTAACTTTATGGTAATCACTAAAGGTGCTGGTAGGATAGCTGAAGTAGGTGCTCGCTTCGCATTAGATGGTATGCCAGGTAAGCAAATGGCTATTGATGCCGATCTTAATGCTGGATTAATCGGTGAGGATGAAGCTAAAGCTCGGCGAGCAGAAGTTACTCAAGAAGCCGATTTTTATGGCTCTATGGACGGGGCAAGTAAATTTGTGCGTGGTGACGCTATTGCTGGTTTATTGATTATGGCGATTACCATTGTCGGTGGCTTATTAGTTGGCGTGATGCAGCATGGTATGACATTATCCGATGCCAGTACAACCTATGTGCTATTAACTATTGGTGATGGATTAGTTGCGCAAATTCCTTCCCTAATTATTTCCACTGCTGCCGGTGTTATTGTGACGCGGGTCACTTCACAAGAAAACATCAGTGACCAAATGTTAAAGCAGTTATTTAATAATCCACAAGTATTAATTTTAACTGCGGTTGTAATTGGGTTACTTGGCCTTATTCCGGGTATGCCAAATTTAGTATTTTTAATGTTTACGGCTATTTTATCGCTCATTTCGTGGTGGTTAAGCAAACAAAAGAAACTTGAAAAATCAGTCTCTACTCCGCAAAAAAATGTAGCAGCAACTAAACCAACAAATGTTGAAGCTTCATGGGCTGATGTCAATATTGAAGATATTTTAGCGATGGAAGTCGGATATGGCTTAATCCCTATGGTTGATCAAAACCAAAATGGTGAATTACTAGGCCGAATTCGCAGTTTACGCAAAAAGTTTGCCCAAACATTAGGTTTTTTACCACCACAAGTACATATTCGCGATAACCTCTCATTATCACCTTATCAATATAAAATTTTTATAAAGGGTGGCGAGATAGGCCAAGGTGAAATTATGAATAACAAGTGGTTGGCGATTAATCCTGGCACAGTGACCGAACAAATTGATGGAATTGCTACAACTGAACCCGCATTTGGTTTACCTGCGGTTTGGATAGATGCCAATAATAAAGAAGCTGCCCAAATATTAGGTTATACCGTGGTTGATACCAGTACTATGATTGCAACTCACTTTAATCATTTATTGCATCAATTTGCCAGTGATCTATTAGGGCGTTTAGAAACGCAAGAATTACTGGAGCGCATCAAACAAGATATTCCTAAATTAGTCGAGGATTTTATTCCTGGTGTCGTACCATTAACCACGTTTCATAAAATTTTACAAAACTTGTTGGCCGAAAAAGTCTCTATTCGAGATATGCGCACGATTATTGAGACAATTTGTGAACAAGCACCTAACCAAAATGATGCTTACCATTTACTTAGTATTGTTAGAATAGCATTGGGTAGAGTGATTACTCAGCAGTGGTTTCCGGGAACAGAGCCGATAAAAGTGATTGGATTAAGTATCAGTTTAGAGCGAATATTACTGCAAGCGTTACAAAATACCAGTAATGTTGAGCCTGGTTTGGCGGAACATATACTCCAACAGCTTCAGCAAGCCCTTAATCAGCAAGATGCAATTGGTGCACCGCCAGTTTTATTAGTTAATCATACCTTGCGAGCTATGCTGGCGCAGTTTTTAAGACCTAACTTTCCACAATTAGCGGTATTATCAAATTTAGAAATTAGCGATAATCGTGAAATTAAGGTGACCTGTCAAATTGGTAGTGAATCATGATGATAACATTGAATTTACTACCTAATTTTGATGGTCACTTAATTGAGCTATTTCTTTTCAAAAATAGTTCCTTTTTTGAACGGCGAATCTTTAAAGGTAAATTTGGTTAATAAAATATAACTAATTCCACCAACAACAAAACCGACAATCCATGTTAAGCTAACTTCATAAAATGCAGCCGCTGAGCCAATCAGCATTGCTAAAATCGCTGCAGGGTTAAAACCAGCAAATTGACCGTTATTATCATATAGCGCGTTTACATCAATTTTTTGTCGACGTAACAGATAATATTCTACCAATAAAATTGCCACAATTGGCCCTAAAAATGCCGAATAAATTAAGATAAATAAACCTAATCCTTTAGCTGACGTATCTTGAACTAACACCCATGGGAAAGAAGCAATAGCTAATAAACCCGTAATGGTTACCGCCACTTTATATTTCGCTTTAGTTAATAAAGTAATTACGTAAGCAGGTGGGATGATGTTAGCAACAATATTTACGGCAATGGTACCTAATACAATAAAGGATGAGACTACAATGGTAATATATGGATTATTTACTACAATGGCGAACGCTTTAACTGGGTTCGAGTTACCGGTGACTGATGCTAACATTACACCAATAGTAATAATAAAGCCGTAAGCGACAAAAATGGGTAAAAAATAGAGTAGGCCACGTTTGCGATTGCTAAAACCTGATTTTAGTTCTCGTGAATAATCAGCTGCACTAAGAAAAATTGCTGCATAATTACCCAAGAACATCATAATAAAGCCACAAAATGGTAGTCCCCAAGTTCCTTCGGCATTTACCCATTTATCGATAATAATATCTTGGTGATTGTTGAGTAATAGAATAAAGACATAAACTAATGCACACAGAATCACCACTGAAATTAGGGTTTCGACCCATTTTATAGCATGGAATCCATATAGTGATAAGGCTATTTGGAAAAATTGTAAAATAAGGAAACAAATAAATACATTATCGAAATCACCATTAGATAATATTTTTACAATCTCATTGAGTGCCGTGGCACCGATCCAGCTTTGAAAACCATACCAAACAATAGCAGGAATACCGCGGAGCAATGAAGAAATAATCGCACCTTTTATGCCAAATGACATTCGCAATTGCACGACATAAGGAATACCTGATCGATATCCTAGACGATCATTAAAGACAAAAATTGTGGTAATGATTAATATTGCGATAAACGTTGCGGCAAACGTTTGGAAAATATTCATGGTGGCGACACCAGCTACGACTAAGCTAGCACCTAAGGTCATATTACCCAAATTCATACCATCACCAATCCACATAAAGGCATAAGCCAAAGGATTCATTGTTCTATCTTTGCTAGATTTGGGTAATAACGAACTATCAATCTGCAATGGTGTCGTCGATGACTGTGCTGTGTTATTCTTCATTATTTTCCTTTCCTACCTATTTTATTTTTTTATCGTTTTAATTTTATGATTAACGTCGAATAAAACTACCTCTCGGCGTTGCATCAATACCAGAATCAATCTGATAAATGGTTTTTCCTCGTAATATGGTTTGCACAACTTGAGCACCAATTTGTCTACCCACATAAGGGCTAAATTTATTACGATATTCGAGATCTTGTGCAGTTAAAACATAGTCTGAATGAGGTTTTATAAAGATAATATCTGCGTCTTTACCAACTTGAATTGATCCCTTGGTTGGTAAGTTATATCTTTCGGCTGGATTTTTAGCGATGATATCGGCAAACTGTTTTAATGACATACCGCGTTTTTGAACGGCTTCATCAAACAAAATATCGACATTATTTTGCACACCTGAAATTCCTCCCCATGCATCAAACGCATTGGCTTTATCTTTTAAATCGTAGGTACATGGTGAATGGTCAGATACGGCAGTGATAATGTGGCCGGCAAAGAGATATTTCCACAAACCTTCTTGTGCTTGTTGATCACGGATTGGCGGAGAACATTTTGCAATTGGGCCAATTGCATCTAATTGATCTGTAGTGAAATAGAGGTAATGAATACAGGTTTCACAAGTGACATTAACACCTTCTTGACGTGCTTTTATTACTTCTTCAACTCCTTCTGGACAAGCTACATGGCAAATATGAATTGGGCAACCGGTTTGTTTGGCAAAAAAGATAGCTCGGCGAATAGCTTCTACTTCAGTGAATGCCGGACGAGTTGCTACGTATTGTGATAATTTGCTTTCCCCTCGTGCTTTGGCTTGTTGTCCCAAAATATCTGTGATTGCTGCATTTTCGGCATGAATAGCTAAAATTTTACCGGTTTTAGCTATTTGGCGCATCCCTTCCCATAATGCATAATCATTAACATTAGCGAAATCACCGTCAAGATTTGGGTCACCACAGGTTGCCATAAAGCATTTAAACGCAGCAACACCTTCTTGAACTTGTTCTTCTATACCATTATTAGTTAGGTTATAGGGAACTAATCCACCATATGAAGCAACGTCAACATATAATTTACCTTCACCAGCTGCATATTTGGTTCGCAATGTTTCACCGCTGGTGGTAGCAGGAAGTTGATTTAGTGGCATTTCGACAAAAGTTGTCACCCCACCTTTTGCACATGCTTTGGTTCCAGTAACATAACCTTCCCATTCATGGCGGACACCGCCAGGTTCGCTAATATGCACATGAATATCAACCATTCCCGGGCTGACAATTAAACCTTCAGCATCGATAATTTGCTCTGCTTGCTCCAAATTAGGGCCAATAGCAGCAATTTTGCCATTTTTTATTGCAATGTCGGTATTAGTCTCGCCTGATTCGAGAATAACAATACCATTTTTAATGATTAGATCGTACTGCATAAGCGTTTTCCCAAGTAAAGTGATAACAAATTAAACACATAATAATTCATATTATCAGTATTATTGGCATTATCAAATTATTCATAATAATCTTTTATTTATGCAATAAGCATGCCAATAATTGAACAGTTAACCGATAACTGGTCTAATCTAATTTTTTCAATTGTTAGCGCACTAAAATGATCCATTTATATACCAAAGGTTGGTGTTTTTGCACTATTTTGGTTTGTTGGCGTGAGTGAACAAATATGGTTAGTCGAGTGGAAAGTTTAAATGATTTTCCTTACATTAAAATAACCGTTTGTATATAGGCTATCTTAATGTAAGGTTATTTATCGATATCTATTATTCAGCGACAACAGTGAAACGTTGTTTGATATGTTGGGCTTTTTCTGCTTCATCAATCATAGCGACCGCATAGTCAGCGTAGCTGATTTGACTTTTACCTTGGCTGTTAACTAAGAATTGCTCGCCACCAACAGTATAATGACCAGTTCTTGCTCCATCAGCAATAAACTCAATTGCAGGGCTTAAATAGGTCCATTGCACATCATCACAGGTTCTTAGTTGATCTAAAGCTTTCGCCATATTGTTGGCTAATGGTTTAAATTCATCAGGGAAATCTGGTGAATCAACTAGACGAATGGTATGCTCTGGGTTGACGTATAAACTGCCGGCACCACCAACAACTAATAAACGGTTAGGTTTACCGCTTAAAATATCGGTTAAATGTTTAAGGCTAGTTTGATGTAATGGTAATGATTCAGGTGTCCAAGTACCAAATGCATCAATAATCACATCAAATGGTTTTAAATCGTCATAAGTTAATTGAAATAGATCTTTAACTAATACTTTCGCTTTTGCATCGCTATTTGAACTTGGTTTACGTACGATAGCTGTGACATCATGTCCTCGTGATAATGCTTCTTTAACCAATAGTTGTCCTGATTTACCATTTGCACCAATGACTGCAATTTTCATCTTGTTCTCCTTAATACGACTTAAATAAATTAATTTTTTTAGCTTAATATCCAAAGTTTCTATTGTAAAGTAGGTACCAAGTAGTAATATAGTTACCGTTTAGATACTATTGTTGAAATTAAAGGAATTTTGTTATGCAGGTGATTGAAAATTTACCGCCATGTCCTGTTGAAACTACTCTATTATTAATGGGTGACAAATGGAAAGTCCTAATTGTGCGAGATTTGCTGACAGGTACCAAACGTTTTGGGGAACTGAAAAAATCACTAAATGGTATATCACAAAAAGTGCTTACTTCTCATCTACGCACTATGGAAAAAAATGGCCTAATTACTCGTAAAGTATATCCACAAGTGCCACCTAAAGTGGAATATACCTTAACTGAAGTTGGAGAAAGTTTAAAGCAAGTACACGATGCGATGTTAGATTGGGGAAGTATCTACAAATCAAAATATAGCACTAAAACGAGTAGGGTTTAAGCTTACTCAGAAAAGGGGCTATTCTGCCCTTTTTTAATAAATATGCTTGGCGCTTAGCTATCACATTTTTCCCAATCAAAATAAAATTCATCTGGGTTTAGTTCAGTCTTCGATGTGGTCTATTTATAGTAATCGCCAATACCATGCCTGCGTAGGATTTGTTAAACACAATGAAGAGCTAATACTTTGGTTGATAAATTCAATGTAATCAGAGCAATGATTAAAAATTACTTATTGAGTCAATTTAAATTTTTAAATGATGGCTGGCATGAAAATAATTGACTTTGCTATCAAGATTTCGCAGTCGATAACAATATATCGATTACTAGCAATATATGCTGATGATTATAATAAAAACAAATTAAAACAATATACTAATATTATTTTTCAATAATAGATTAAGTTGTTTTGCCACCGCATAATAAGCGCCAATATCGCTATTTTCTTCAATCTGTATTACTATGATTTAATTGATATTCATTCAGCAAATTGATTATGAGTAAATCATCAACTAATTTAACCATTAAAGATATAGCTAAATTAAGTGGCGTCAGTAAATCGACGGTTTCACGAGTGATTAATCACGATCCTATGGTGAAGGAATCAACTCGTAATAAAGTGATGGCAATTGTTGAAAAATATCAATTCACTCCTTCAAAATCAGCAAGAGCAATGCGCGGTTATGGGAATAAGGTTATCGGTATTATTGTCACACGCCTTGATTCAATATCTGAAAATCATGCAGTGCAAAGTATGTTGCCGATTTTTTATGCTAATGGCTATGATCCTATAATTATCGAGAGTCAATTTAGTGCCGCAAAAGTCGCCGAACATCTGACGATGTTAAGAGAAAAACAAGCTGATGGCATTATTGTGTTTGCTTTTACGGGATTGGACAGTTCATTGTTAACGGTTTGGCAACATAAATGTGTGGTGATTGCTAGGCCATTTCCGGCTTATTCTTGTATTTGTTATGATGATATTGGTGCAGTAAATAAAGCACTAACTTACTTATATCAATCAGAAAAACATAAAAAAATAGGTTTTATTGGCGTTGATAAACAAGATCAAACTACTGGTGGTTTACGTTATCAGGCCTATATTGATTTTTGTACTGCCTATAAAATTCAAGCCAATGCCGTACTTGGTAATTTAAGTTATTATTCTGGTTATGAGCTTGCCGAATCGGTGTTAGTTCACTCACCAACAGCGATAGTTTGTGCTACTGATTCGATTGCTTTAGGCTTAAATAAACTTTTATCGGAAAAAAATATTAATAATATTGTTGTTATTAGTATCGGTAGTAGTGAGTTGCTAAATTTCTTATTTTCTCAAACGATAACGGTTGATCTTGGTTTTGATAAAGCTGGCATCTATGCGGCAAACGAGCTATTACTAATGTTAGAAAAACAGGTAAACGCTAAAATTATTACTGTTCCATCCCAACTACTGAAATAACTCACTGTGTATCGCATTTAGTTGTGATTGTCTGAAAATTGTGAGGTTTATCACAAAAAGGGAACGTTCCCATTTATTTAAATAGTCATTCCATTTATGCTTAATCTCTATCAAATTAGGATCGAAATGATTTAACTAAAAACCAAAATATTGGTTTAAATTGAAAATAAGGAGACTTAACAATGGCGAAAGCACCTAAAGTTTCAACCGCATCAATTATGCAACTAATTGAGCTGGTTGGCGGAAAAGAAAATATTGCCAGTGTCACCCATTGTTTCACCAGATTAAGATTTGCGCTTGCTGATCCGAAAATAGCCAATGTTGACGCTATTGAAGAATTACCTTTTGTCAAAGGCTGTTTTAATAATGCTGGGCAATTTCAAATTATTATTGGTACCAATGTCGATAGTTATTACAAATTATTGATTGAACAACTAAATATTGATGAAGCAACCAAAGAACAAACCAAAGCCGCAGCTAAGCAAAATATGTCGTGGTTTGAACGGTTAATTTCAAACTTAGCTGAAATCTTTGTGCCATTGTTGCCAGCCTTAATTGCTGGTGGTTTATTACTTGGCTTGCGTAATGTGATTGGTGAAATGCCAACTATTGACGATAAACCTCTTACCGATACCTATCATTGGTTAGTACCTATTCATAGTTTCTTATGGTTACCTTGTGAAGCGATTTTCCATTTTCTACCGGTGGCTATTTGCTGGTCAACTGTTAAAAAAATGGGGGGATCGCCGGTTTTAGGTATTGTTTTAGGTATAACGTTAGTTTCACCACAATTGATGAATGCTTATAATTTGGGTAAGGTTATTCCTGAAGTATGGGATTTTGGTTGGTTTACCATTGCCAAAGTGGGTTATCAAGCACAAGTTATACCATCAATTTTTGCTGGATTAGCATTAGGATGGATTGAAACACGCCTTCGTAAAATTATTCCTGATTACTTAAATCTAGTGATTGTGCCAATCGTTGCCTTAATGCTATCAGTCGTCTTAGCCCACTTTGTTTTAGGGCCTATTGGACGCATGCTTGGTGATGGGATTGCTTATGTGGTTAAGTATTTAATGACCGGTGATTATGCCTTTATTGGTTCAGCTATTTTTGGCTTCTTCTATGCACCTTTGGTTATTACTGGTATTCATCACACCACATTAGCTATCGATATGCAGATGACCGAAAGTATGGGCGGCACACCTATTTGGCCAATTATTGCCTTATCCAATATCGCCCAAGCATCAGCGGTGGTTGGTATCATCTTAATAAGTAAAAAACATAATGAACGAGAAGTCTCCATTCCTGCGGCAATATCTGGATATCTCGGTGTGACAGAGCCAGCGATGTACGGTATTAATTTACGCTATAAATTCCCAATGTACTGCGCCATGATTGGTGCCGCTTGTGCGGGATTAATCTGTGGTTTAAATGGCGTATTATCCAACGGTATCGGCGTGGGGGGATTACCAGGTATTTTATCGATAAAGCCAGTTTACTGGTTGATTTATGCATTGGCGATGTTAGTGGCGATTGTCGTTCCGATCTTATTAACGATAGTGGTTTATAAGATAAAACAGAAAAAAGGCACGCTCAATGTCCAATAAAAAATAGCGCGGGTGATTCACCCAACTTTACAGAAGAGTGAATATTACAATTTACTGATTAAAAATAAAGAGCAAGTGATGAATAAAATTGATATTCCGTGGTGGCAAAACGGCACCATTTACCAAATCTACCCAAAAAGTTTTCAAGCCAGCCAAGATAGTGCCACAGGCGATTTATTAGGCATCATTAGCCGATTAGATTATCTAAAAAAACTCGGCATTAGCGCAATTTGGTTAACGCCGATTTACCCATCACCGCAAATAGATAACGGCTACGATGTTGCCGATTATTACGATATCGATCCGGCTTATGGTTCAATGGCGGATTTTGAGTTATTAGTCAAACAGGCGCATGAACGTGGCATCCGCATTATGATGGATATGGTGTTTAACCATACCTCAACCGAGCATCCATGGTTTAAATCAGCCTTAGATAAATCTAGCCCTTATCGCTCATTTTATATCTGGAAAGATGCTAAGGCTGACGGTAGCGAGCCCAATAATTGGCGCTCCAAGTTTGGTGGTAAAGCATGGCAATGGCATGAACAATCTGGGCAATATTACTTACACTTATTTGCTAAAGAGCAAGCAGATCTTAATTGGGAAAATCCACAAGTTCGCAACGAAATTAAAAAAGTATGCCAGTTTTGGGCAGATAAAGGTGTTGATGCATTAAGACTGGATGTGATTAATTTAGTCTCCAAACAACAGGATTTTGCTGATGACAACAACGGTGATGGTCGACGTTTCTATACCGATGGCCCCAAAATCCACGAGTTTTTACAAGAGATGAGTCGTGATGCCTTCCAACCTAATGATCTCAAAACTGTTGGTGAAATGTCTTCGACCTCATTAGCTAACTGTTTGCAATATGCCTCGTTAGACGGAAAAGAGCTCACTATGACTTTTAACTTTCATCATTTAAAAGTTGATTATCCAAATGGCTATAAATGGGCATTAGCTAAACCAGATTTGCTTGAGTTAAAGAATATTATTGGTGATTGGCAAACTGGGATGCATGCTAAAGCATGGAATGCCATTTTTTGGTGTAATCATGACCAACCGAGAATTGTGTCACGCTTAGGTAATGAAAACCAATATCACCGTGAATCAGCGAAAATGCTTGCTATGTTGCTATATGGATTACAAGGTACGCCATATCTCTATCAAGGTGAAGAGATCGGCATGACCAATCCGCATTTTAATAGTATTAACCAATATCGTGATGTCGAAAGTTTAAATATCTACCAAGAAAAAATAGCTGAAGGGATGAATGAAGCGGAAATTTTAGCGATTTTAGCGAGTAAATCACGTGATAACAGTCGTACACCTATGCAATGGGATGATAGCTTAAATGCTGGTTTCACAACGGGGCAACCATGGATTGAGGTGGCAAATAATTATCGACAAATTAATGTCAAAGCCGCATTGGCTGATCAGAATTCGATCTTTTACTGCTATCAAACATTAATTAAATTACGCAAAGAGCACCCAATATTTATTTTTGGTGATTATCAAGATTTAACCACCAATGTTGCTGATTATTGGTGTTACTTGCGCCGCTACAATAATCAACAACTATTAGTGATAACCAATCTAACTGAACAACCTGTTAACTGGCAGTTACCAAAAACCTTACAAGGTACTAATTGGCAAAGATTATTGAGTAATTATCAGCAAGCAACCGCATTCGACTCGGAAATCCAATTAAGACCATACGAAGCATTATACTTATTGGCTGGTGATGATAAATAATAAGCTTTAGTAAAATTGAATGTAAAAAAGCGCCGTTATTAAAATGAGCGCTTTTTTATTAATCATTATGATTGATATAAGTGATTACGCATAGTTAGTAAAACCGCTAATGCTTTTTGGCGATTAGGTTGGTCAGGTAATCGCGATGACAATGATGCGGTTTCAATTTTTGCTAATAACGACTCAGCAAGTTGCATAATCTCATCATAGTTTAATTTACCTTGCTTAATGGCTAACAGTTGGTCGCGATTAGGTCGTTTATTGGTAATGGTTCCTTTTGTCATGATTTCGTAGGCAACTTGCAATAACCGAATGGTATGCATCATGTTTTTAGCATCAAAATCATTGCCATTTTCAATATTATTTTTATAACGTTGTTGATTACGATTGGCGACCCATTGCCAATACGCTTTATAGTCACGGCAATGCGATGAGAAGCCATCACGATTAAAACTCAAATAAGCCGTCACAGGGGTATCGATTTTCACCGAAGATAAACAGAGTTCCGTGGAATCTTCATGCTGAATAATGCCATGATAACCACAACTACCTGACGCATCATAGAAAAGGGCATATAAATCCTTACCATGAGGTATATTAACTAAACCACAACACTGTTGCTGTAAACCATTTTGTGTTAACCAGTTGGTCATTGGATAAGTATGTTGCCCTTGAATAATATAACAAAAATCCAGTACTGTTTTTCGTTTAACTTCCACTGGATTATTAATTTTTTTATTTAACCCTTTAGCTTTTTTTATTTGCGATATTGCATAATGAGCAAATGTTTGTTCGGTTTGTTTAGATAAAAAAAGATCGAGGGTCAACTGCTGCATAATCGGATGTTGATATAAAATACATTCCGAGCTGGAAGCTAACACTTCTAAAATATTAGGGTTATTTTTAAGCAGTAATTCAACAAACCGGCCTAATTCATAATAGACAATATCATTCGAGGCATTACTAATTTGCGGAATATATTCAAGTCCATAAAATTTTTCTTTCGGTAGGTAAAATACCCCTTTGATATCAGTATCGGATGTTTCAGTGGCTAATCCAAAAGCACGGCTACCACTGATAACCTCAAATAAGATTAAATTTTGCCTTTTTAAATCATCAATTGTCATTTGATATTCTTTTCCCTATTGCAAATCCATCAATGTTTTTATGAAAAATTGATCTAATTTAGCTGGTTTAAAATGTCGCTCTGTTATTGGTGCAACCTGTTGCAAAATATCATTCATCGATTGTTCAATAAATAGTAATATTTCAGGATCGATAGCGATAAGTTGTGATTCAGCCATGGTTGCTTTTTGCTCAATAATCTTATTGATTTTGTTACGTAAATTTTCGGGCAATAGCGTCAATAATGGTGCTATTGCCATCGGCGCGATTTGCTGTTTTTCTAAACACCATTTAGCACATAATAGTGGTCTTAACACATAAAATAACTTTTTGACACCAATTTGTTGCCCTTCACTACTTTGCCAAGCACTTTTCGCTATACCTAAATAGTGAAAAATATTACCGCGGGCATTAAAAAATTCTGTGCATAATTGCCATAATGGCTCAGCGATTGCAGCATTTTGCTGATAAATGATTGGTGACTGCAACCACTCAAATGGCGTAGTATTGGATTTGCGAATTAACTGTAACGTTTTTTTCAAATCCCACCCATGTAAATCCAACTCATCGTCGATTGGAAAAGTCAGATGAAAAGCAGGATTATCAATTGATAAATATTTATCAATTGGATGAATATAAATAAAACGAACATCATAATCACTATTTGGTGAGGGAAATCCCCATGCTCGGCTACCAGACTCACAGGCAAAAATGATATTGATGTTATATTGTTGTTCTAATTCAATAAGTTTTTCTTGTATACGGTTTTGCATTTTCAATAACATCCTTATTAATTTTTATAATAACCATCAATTGAATAAAATTTTTAATCATTCATTTCAGCTATTAATGCGTCTAAATCTTCTTTAATCTCGTCATCAGGTTCAATGATTGCCAATTCTTGTATTGCTGTTTTGATATTGTCTGACCATAATGACCGCTCCCAAGCTTTTATAGCATTTAATGCCATAGTTCGATGTCGTATTAGCGGGCTTTTTAAAGCGATTAATAATAAATTTTCACCAACCTCAGGAAAACGATTAAGTTCTTGTAATATCATTAATAATATATAATGTGCATCATCTTCGCCAAAGCCATCATCCAATGTAGGTCCGGTTGCGAGTTTAGCAAAATCATATTGTTGATTAGCTAATTGAATAACTTGTTGGATTCTTGATATTGAATCACTATGCATCAAATCATTCCACTGATCACCATTATATTTTTTCTGATATTCAAATCGTGCTGGCCATGCATCAAAACCATATTGAGAATAAAGTTCTGCTGCTAGCGAAAATTGATTCTCATTGTTAGCCGTTAGGCTTTCTTCAATCAATTCTAGCCATTTATCTTGTTGAATAAACTGATTAGCTTTTTCGATTATTTCATCTTTTATTTGTTCGTGCCAGTTAGGCGTATTTTCATCTATCTCTTCAGCAACAAAATTATGTATTAATTTTACCGTTCGTAATATATTCAGATCGACTAAGTTTGGTTGTTTAAGTAGATGAGTTAAATAACTGGCACAAATTTGAGCACCAACATCATAACAATATATATCCTCAGCAGGCCCACCGTTAATTAATGCTTCTAGAATTTCACCGATTGAGCTAATTAATTCATTATCAATACTCTCTTGCTCTAACACCTTATCTAATTCACCGGCTACTGCGCAGGTATAAGCAAGATATTCATTCATAATGCTATTTTGATAACCAGCTCTTAACAACCAATCTTTGCTTGCTGATGATAATGGATAGTTGGTTAACCGTTCGACGATTTGAATACGTCCCCAACCATCAACTTTTTGGGCTAGTTTCATTAAGGTATTTTCAATATCATTTTCAGATGATAATGTATTTTCTAATGCAATAGCAGAATATAAGCTAAACTCATTATGCATACCGAATAACATAAATAGTTCGGTTTGTTCGGTGGTAAAACAGCCCAATATAGCAATACTAAATTTAATGATTTCACGATCAGGACTATTAATGGCTAACCAATAGACAAACTCATATAATTTATCAAAATCAACATCAATGTTCGGTATTGCTTCAGCTAAATCATCAATAAAGCTTAATGTACGTTCAGTGGTGACTAAATTATACAGTTGCTCGATATTTGATTGATTAGGTTGTATTGTTATTTGTTGAAGCAACATTAGCATATTTTCTGCACAATTTTGTTCTGTTGATGCGCCGTGATGATTGATAACACCATCCATTGCTCCATCTGCCCATTTGAATTCGTTATTATCCAAAGATTCATCAGGAAGCGTTTGCGCTATCTCTGGTAATTTATCAGCATTTTGATAAGGGAGTAAAAACTGATAAATACTGATTCTATTGTTATCCCATACTATTGGAAATGGTTGCTCAGTTGTTGTGTTTAAATTCGTTGTCATTGTTTATCCTTAAAATATGTTATCGTTATCGTGAATGATTAATTGTTTATATCAAAATGTTATAAGTAATCATTAGTTATCATATTATTACTGTCATGATCATCGAGGAAGTTATCCTCGATATCATTTATCCTTTCACACAGACCACTTGTCGTAGTTGATGAACAATCTCAACTAATTCATTTTGTGCTGTCATTACAGCATCAATATCTTTATATGCCATTGGAATTTCATCAATAACATTGGCATCTTTACGACATTCAACATGTGCAGTTGCTTTAATTTGATCTGCGATGGTAAATTTCTTTTTCGCTTCGGTGCGACTCATAACCCGTCCAGCACCATGAGAACAAGAGCAAAAGCTTTCTTCATTTCCCAGTCCGCGAACAATGTAGCTTTTCGCTCCCATTGATCCTGGAATAATCCCTAATTCCCCTTTACGGGCAGAAACTGCTCCTTTACGAGTAACAAAGATCTCTTCACCAAAATGATGCTCTTTTTGCACATAATTATGGTGACAGTTAATTGCCGACATATGTGTTGTAAATGGTTTAGTAATGATTTTACGCATAGCTAAAATCACATTGGTCATCATTGCTTCACGGTTAAGTCGAGCAAACTCTTGTGCCCAATGAACGGCATCGACATAATCCTGAAAATGTTCAGTACCTTCTTCTAAGTAAGCTAAATCTCTATCTGGTAGATTTTTTATATGAACTTCCATATCTTTTCTCGCCATCTCAATAAAAAAGCGACCAATGGCATTACCGACACCACGTGATCCACTATGTAACATGATCCAAACTCGGTCGGCTTCATCTAAACAGATTTCGATAAAATGGTTACCTGTACCAAGTGTTCCTAGATGTCGATAGTTATTGGTATTTTCCAAATGAGGATACTTGTCAATTAACTTCTGAAAACCTGGTAATAATTGTTGCCAATATTGGTCGATCAAAGTCGGTGGATTATGCCAACTACCATTATCTTGTTTATGATTTTTGGGCGAGATACCATGTGGTACCGCTTTTTCTATTTCGGTTCTTAATGGTAATAAATTATCTGGTAAATCTGTTGCCATTAATGATGTTTGTACAGCTATCATCCCGCAACCAATATCCACACCGACGGCAGCAGGAATAATGGCGCCCATTGTTGGGATTACGCTACCAATAGTCGAACCTTTACCAACGTGAACATCTGGCATTACAGCAATATGTTTAAAAATAAACGGAAGTTGTGCTGTTTTGCTTAATTGGTCTTTCGCTCCTGGATCAACGGGCACTCCTTCTGTCCACATCTTAATCGGTTTGGCATTTTCGGTTTGCAATAAATGATATTGAGTCATTTTTAATTCCTTTTCTCTTTTTCATTTCATTTAACAAGTTATCACTTGTTGATAAGTTTAGTTTTATAAAAATATTTTTTATATCTTCATATTAATTATTGCGAAAAGCGTGCCAATTAATAAAAAAAGCTAAAATTATTTTTTAATTATATGTTTTTTAAATGAAATAAATTTTTTCTTCATTATTGATTAAAATTTACATGGTTTTTTTTAATGGTATTTTTTATAATTTTAGATATTAATTTATAAAAATAGATAAGTTTATGAAAAAGAATGTGGTGTTTGGTTTTCTCGGAAATGTCCTTGACCAACGAGGCAAAGGTAAACGACGATGGAAGCATTGGCGACCAACCATTGCTTTATGTCATCATGCCGATAAACCTATTTCTCGTTTAGAATTACTTTATTATCAAAATGATTATCATCTTCTTTGTGAAATCATTAATGATATTAAACTGTTATCACCACAGACTGAAGTTAGACCAATAGTCATAGACCTAGCAGATCCATGGGATTTTGAGCAAGTTTATACTTGCTTATTTGATATTGCCGAAAAATATACCTTTGAACCTGATAAAGAAGAATATTATGTTCACATTACTACTGGGACACACGTTGCACAGATTTGCTGGTTTTTATTGACTGAATCACGTTACTTTCCGGCCAAATTGCTCCAAATGTCACCGCCACAACCAAAAGATATTAGCGCTAGCAATCATGAGTTAAATGACGATGACATACTAGCAATGACTCCTCGTGGCACAATGAATCAGATTGATTTGAATCTACATCGATATGATAAGATCCTGACTCGTTTCCAACACTATGCATCTCAGGCCACCGATCTTTTAAAATCGGGTATTGCCACCCGTAATCAGCGATTTAATCAGCTAATAGCCGAAATAGAACAAGTTGCTAGTCGATCACATGCGCCGATTTTATTGTCTGGGCCAACTGGTGCGGGTAAATCATTTTTAGCTAAACAGATTTATTTACTCAAACACAATAATCATCAAATTCAAGGGCAATTTGTTGAGATCAACTGTGCAACATTACGCGGTGATGGCGCCATGTCAACCTTGTTTGGTCACGTTAAAGGTGCGTTTACTGGTGCCAATATTGCCCGCACCGGATTACTTAAAAGTGCCGATGGTGGCTTATTGTTTTTAGATGAAATTGGTGAACTGGGGCTTGATGAGCAAGCGATGTTATTAAAAGCCATTGAAGAAAAACAATTTTATCCGTATGGCAGTGACAAACCGATTCAAAGCAATTTTCAATTAATTGCTGGTACCAATAAAGATCTCAAACAGGCTATAGCACAAGGTGAGTTTCGTGAAGATCTTTTTGCAAGAATTAATCTTTGGAGTTATCTATTACCAGGATTGGCGGAAAGAAAGGAAGATATCGAACCCAATATAGATTTTGAGCTAGCCCGTTATGCCAAAGAATATGGCATTATGCCACGATTTAATCAACAATCCCGTAATGCCTATCTGAAATTTGCCACTTCTCCTCAAGTAAAATGGCAAGGTAATTTTCGTGAACTCAATAGTTCGATTACCCGTATGGCGACATTAGCACCACAAGCCAATATTACATTACAACAAGTTGAGCAAGAAATCGGTCGTTTACAGCAAAATTGGCAACAACCAACCAAAAGCTATAACGATTTAATTCCAACTGAAATTGATGAATTTGATCGTTGCCAGTTAGAAAAAGTATTAGAAATATGCCAAAACAGCGCCTCCTTGTCTGAAGCAGGCCGAGTACTATTTGCTGTTTCAAGAAGCAAAAAACAGCGTAGTAACGATGCTGATCGTTTAAAAAAATACTTAGCTAAATTTGGCCTGAGTTGGGAAATAATACACAGTAATAATTGATGATCTAATAAAAAAATGATTTATCAGTTTACTTTTTAATAAACTTTAGTCTAGAATACGGCCGCTTTCCTGAATAGTGCTGCTGCAGGAAACAGTAATTATCTTCTCAAATTGAGAGGACGGTATTTTATTGTTTTCTAGGTGGCTATTATGTCTACATTTACCCGTTTACAAAAACGTTTATCCCGAAGTGGGATTGAAACTCATTTTAATAATGATATTTACACATTTAATAAACAAGATATTACGGCACAAGTATTGTTACCTAATCCGTTACCTTTAGAAGAAAAAGCGGTTGAGCAATTACTTGATTTTGCATCGGTAACAATGCCCAATAGTGATGGCAAAGTTTGCGCTGCAAGGGCTACGCCAGACTTTCATCCCGGTGCGATTGCACCAGTTGGAAGTATTGTTGCCACGACTCCTGATTTAATTATTCCTGCGGCGATAGGCACGGATATTAATTGTGGTATGCGCCTGTTTACTACAGGCTTAAGTCTTAATGAGGTGGATGAACAAAAATCAAAACTCATTGAGCAATTAAAACAGGTGTTATTGCATGATGAGCGCGATGTACCGGTTACACCCACATCTTTTCAAGCGCTCTTTGATGAAGGCCTTACCGCTTGGTTAGGAGCTTTACCGCAACAAGGTTTATGGAATAGTGTCAATTTTGATCGACTAACGCATGAGATTAGTAAAATTTCTGGCAATGATCTTCTTTCAGCCGATAGCCAGTATGCTCCCGAAGCCTTTTTTGAAAAACGAGCGATTATTCGTCCGTCAAGTTTAGGCACAGTAGGTTCAGGTAACCATTTTGTTGAATTACAAATTGTTGATGAAATTATTGATCGCCATGTCGCTTATCAATTAGGTTTAAAGAAAGATGCTATTGTGGTTATGATCCATACTGGATCACGTGATGTCGGTTTTTATATTGGCAAGCGTTGGCAAGATAAAGCCAAAGCATTATGGCCGGTCGATCAAAAATACCCTAAATCAGGTTTATTTGCTTTGACAGACAATCATGCTCAAGAGTATTTGCAAGCGATGGGCGTTGCTGCTCGTTATGCTTGGATAAATCGCATTGTGATCACAGAGCTAGTGCGTAAAACGTTTAGTACACTCTTTAAGCAAGATGCTAGTCAACTATTGGTTGATATCTCACACAATGTCATTTTTCCTGAAAATGGCATGAATATTCATCGGAAAGGTGCAACACCTGCACATTTAGGTGAAATAGCATTGATACCAGGCTCTATGGGTGATTATTCTTATGTTGCAATAGGAAAAGGTCATCCTGATTGGTTATGGTCTTGTTCGCATGGCGCTGGACGAGCTGAAAAAAGGCAAACGATGCGTAGTAAAAAATTGGCCTCTGATAACGCCTTATTGCCATGGCAATGCGTTACTTTAAAACAAGAGCGACTATTTGAGGAAGCGCCTGCTGCATATAAACCGATTACGTCAGTCATTCAAGCACAAGAGAATGCCGGTTTAATCCAAACCGCTGTCAGACTTAAACCGTGGATAACCTTTAAAGTATGATGTAAAAAAGATGTCAGTTTCTCCAAAAACTGGCATCTATATAGCGAGTTAATAAAGATAATGGCTGATGTCATTATCTTTATTATATTAGTTTTATTATTTCTGATTTGATTTGTTATTTTAATAAATCATCAATAACCCGCAGCTAAACCATCACCACAAGGATCGATTGCACCCATTAATCTATGATTATCACCAGTAATTAAAATTGCTCAACATAACCTTAATGTGTTTTATCGCATCTATTTTCTTATTAAGAAAAATTAAGACGGTATAGACTCCTCAATATTTTTTACAAAAGTTTGGGGGAAAGGTAAAAAAGTCTAAAAGATTTTATTTGAAGATTAGAATTATAATTAATCTAACAAAAGGTTAAACATGTATGCTCTTTATGATGAATAAAGTATTTACAATTAAAAATTATCTGCAGTGATTACCTGTTTAGATTAATCACTGCTAGGTATAAACAAAATATGATATATTACTTTTTAAGTGATTTTGCAAAGTGTTATGGTAGATAATGAATAGTTAAAACAACATCAATTTTATCAATAATATTATTACTCTTAAAACTAATATTCGCTTCGTTAGCTTCAAAATTATGGCTGAACCCCAATAGTATTTAAACATTGAGTAGTGTTTTAATTTGCAATCGGATAAACATAGTAAAATTAGATGATTAAGGTTAAAGCAGTGGTGTAAATTAGTAATATAAAGTACGTTTTATAAATGAAATGATTGATTTAAAAAATCATAGTAAGGAATATAGAATGGAAGATAATCAAAATGGAGCGAAACAAATAGCTCAACAAGAAAATATCACCTTTGAAAAACTCACACCAACAACTCTTTCATCTGATGAAATGCGCGGTTATAACGAAGCGCTCGATTTCGTATTCAAAGAAGAGGATTTGCTTAACATTGCTATTAGTGGACCTTATGCTTCAGGAAAAAGCAGTGTATTTAAAACTTACGAGGAAAAACGCCTTGAAAAGAAAAAACTTAAGGGTATTCATATTTCTCTTTCATATTTTTCACCTAATCTAAAGCCAAAAATAAAAAACCAAAACCCAGATGATGAATTCACGTTTAATGATGAATTAATGTTAGAAAGAAAAATTATCAACCAAATTATTCATCAAATCGAGCCAAAGCAAATTCCCTTCACAGATTTTAAAGTTAAAGCTGAGTCAAAAAGCTGGATTAATATATTTTGGGCGAGCATTATTTCTTTATTTTTTTGTTGTTTTATTTATATTGATAAAAAATTACTAAATAAATGGTTAGAAGAGCCGACTCAATTAACTTTGATACTTATCGGTTCTTTATTTACTCTTATAACTTTTGTTTCTTATAAAATTATCGATCTGCAACATAGAAAAAATCTTATTAGAAAGCTAAAAATCTTTCAGAATGAGATTGATATCTCATCATCAGATTGTGATGTTTCTTATTTTGATAAATATTTGGATGAGATTATTTATATCTTACGTAAATCAAAATTAGATT